>JANQHA010000559.1 GCA_028282865.1 Oligoflexales bacterium | reverse complement strand
TCTCTTTACTTTTGGGGTCGATGATTAGAGCTCCTTCAGCGCCAAGCTTTATGACAGCAAGCGCTCCCGAATCTGCAATTTTCTGACCCGCTTCGTGCGCAGAAGCCTCGTAGAGTTCTGATGCTTCTTCACGGTTTGCAAAAACTATATCAGCGTGTTTGTTAATAACCTCAATAAACTCGTCTCTACAGTTACGGACCATAAAGGGGTCGGCAACGTCGAACGAAACCAGTGTTTTAGTCTTTTTTGCGGTCTCTATAGCTGTCAAAACAGCTCTTTTTTGATGATCAGTACTCCACTGGTAGCCAGTAAAGTGTAGTACTTTGCTATTACTAATTGCGTCGTGAGGGATTACTCCTTCGTGGTAGTGGCTGCTGGCACCTAGGCAGGTGTTCATAGTTCTTTCGCCGTCAGGGGTTATCATCACAGCGCAGCTTCCGGTAGGTTCATCGGTTTGGCTCACTTGGGAGTTAATGCCAAGCAACCTCATGCGATCGATGATCATGCTCCCATACTCATCTTTACCTACCATCCCGAAAAAAGTGGTTTTTGCACCCAGTGCTGCTAAGGCTCTTGTTGTGTTCATCGCTGAGCCACCTAGCTCGAAGCTCCACTGATGATCTTTGAATTTATGGATAAGCTCATGTTGACGGGTGGAGTCGACTAAATGCATGATGCCCTTCTCGATGCCAAGGCCGGAAAACTCTTCCTCGTCAATTTCCACTAAGATGTCAATGAGTGCATTACAGATACTAAGTACATCCGATTTATACATATAGCTGCCTTTTTAAAAAATGAGTTGACCTAAACTTATGGCGATAGTTTTAGCCTGCTTTTGGCCATTTGTCATCAACAACCTTGCCGGTGGGGTACTGCCGCATATTAGCGATATCTGCCTGAGTGCTTAGCAGCTTAGACTTTAAGGACTCTAAGTCGGATAATACTTGCTGCTGCTGCATGAACCGGTTTCTAGACCATATACCTAGGACCAGAATGGACCACAGTGAATTTATCAAATTGGGCTCAATCTGCAACTCGATAAGAAGTAGATTTGTGACTAAAGCAATAGGGACATATAGAAGAGAGCTTTTCATATAGCCTCTGCATGCCTTTTTCTCTTTTTTGGTTTTGTAGGTATAGGTGAGGGCTGCTATGGAGGCAATGATCGTCAGGTATTTGGCGGTTGTTACGGGCGCAGCGCTCGATATCATACCAAGTAAGATAAAAACCGACGCGATGAGGGCATTTTCTAAGTGATGATTTCCAGCTGTTTGCAGTCTGTTCTTTGTCTTTATGAGGTGGCAGCTATTGATGATAAAAGATACCAATAGGATCAGAAGCATTGCAAAGATGTTTAATGGTTGTAAATAAATCTGCACTTATCTTATCCCGTCTTTTTTGACTGTAAATTATTGTGGCTTATCTCATATATCACCCTCTCTTTTGCAAACTCAAAAGAAACCCCAGGGTACTGAGCCTTAAGCTTAATAAACATTTTCTGTAGGTCGTCATCATTACGGTGAGGGTCATGGTGCGTCAATAGGCCTAGTTTGGCTTCAGCATTAGAAATATTTTCTACGGCGTGCTCCATGGCAGAGTGGCCCCAGCCCTTTTTGGTTTGGTACTCGTCTAAAGTGTACTGGGCATCGTGAATCATTAGGTCTGCGCCTTTAGCGAAGTCTAATACCTGTTGGTTGACCTTGTTTGGCAACGCCTCATGATCGGTGGCAATAGTTAACGTTTTATCACCGTCGGCTGTTTTGAATTTATACCCATAGCATGGATTTTTGTCATTGGGTCCGAGTGCGTGCTGTAAATTGATAAATGAGACATCCAATCCAGCAATAACGTCGCCGTTATTTAACTGGTGAAATGAGATGTTGGCGGGCATATTCTCGATCCCATCAAATGGTGAGTAGCTGCCGTTAAATAGAATATCTAATTCTTGTTTTAATGTGTTCGCTGGTAGGGGAGAGTAGAGCCGGATATTGCTTGCTGGAAAATATATAGGGTTGAAAAAAGGTAGTCCATGTATGTGATCCCAATGCATATGGGTAAAAATAATATTGACGTCTATAGGCTTGGCTTCAGGATAGGTCTCACCTAAATGACAAATTCCAAATCCTGCGTCTACAATAGTAGGTTCACGGTCTGAGAGGATTTCAATACATGAAGTATTGCCACCATGGACGGAGGTACTCCTGCGCGGTGACGGGATAATCCCGCGTGTTCCCCAAAATTTTACGGCTAGCCGTGAACCCATTCTTTACCCTCTGTTGCCGCATCTACCTCTACTCCGAGCTTTTTTGCGCGGTCTTTGATGCTATCTAACTTTGCCCTAACGTCATGGTCACTGTCTTCTGGTGCGTGATGAAATATGACTAATCTTTTTACCCGAGCTTCATAGCAAACATCTAGGGCCAGAGCCGGTGTTGAATGGCCCCAATCTGCTTTAAGGTTATCATTAGCAAAATGTGTATCGTATACTACCGTATCTGCGTTTGCTAAGAATTTTACTAGGCCTTGCCGGAATTTTGATTCAAATGCTTTTGGGTTACCCTTCGCAGCAGCCGCCATACCTTCACCCATATAGTTGCCATTGTCAATCGGAGCGTTGTCAGTGATAACGCAGGCTGAGTGGTTGCCATGTCTTACCCTATATCCAAGAGTGATTCCTTGGTGATTGAGCTGGTAGGTACTAATAGAAATGTCATTACCTATTTTAAACTCTTCTCCTGACTTTACAGTTTTAAAGTTAATCTTTGCTTTTATTTGCTCTACTGGTATTGCTAGATTTCTTTCTTTTAGCATTCTGTTGAACAGGCTTTCAAAGGTTGCTCGCACAGGTTTCGAAGAATAGAACGTTACAGTATTTTTCGAGTCTTGCAGCGGCTCGAAATACGGCAGGGCTAAAATATGATCCCAGTGTGTGTGAGTGATGATAAAGTTGAACTCGGTGGACTTTTGATTCTGTACGATTTCTCTGCCGCGGGGAATAAGTCCGGTTCCGCCGTCGAGTATGAGGTAGAAATTGTTTTCGGTTTTAAACTCGATACATGTCGAGTTGCAGCCGAAATCCATTTGGTCCAACCGATCGGTTGGGCGTGAACCACGGACTCCATGTAGGCAAAGTGTTAAAGACATTAACCTGCCTCCTTAATGCACTCTTCGGTGCCGAAGTTAGGCTTGTAGAAGAATATGGCAATAGGGCCAGCGGTATTTAAATCAGAGGTCTCCAAGTTTACGGAGTAGATAAGCACGATTTCTGAAACTTTTCCTTCACATTGGTTAAATCCGATCACACAATCCTCAGCTTTCGAAGCTGTTTTAATTAAACTTGCAAGTTCTTGGTCACCATCAAATTTAATATTGTGCTGGCAGAATTGCCCATCCGTTTTAATTGTGTGGGTTATGGTGCTCTTCTTAATGCATTCCTGAAAAAATTTCGCTAGATGCCCAAAGGTTGTTTTTGGCAAATTTTGCTTTGACCTTACACTTTTAAGGAAGCTTTGGTGCTGTTTATCAGAATTGATTTTGCTCTGCTGAACCGATAATGCTCCCCATTTTGTGAAGTCTAAATTGTTTATATTTTCCGAGTTTCTGCATAGTCCCCTGAGAATTGTAGATAAAACAACTTTGTTTACTGGGCTTAGTTTTAATATCTGGATGCCAGTGTTGCCCAGTCGTGCTGTGTCACCTATTGCCGAAATGTCGCAAATATTTAAATACTTTCCGTTAGTCGGTGGAGTGTTTTGAGGATCATGATTATTCATATTTATAATCGAGACCACCGATTTCGTATGATCCGATGTGCTAGTATGATTAGTGCAGTCGATGATCTCTAATTTTTGCCCGATCATTGCTTCTGCACTATTGCGGTGCCTTCCTAGATGCTTTTCTAAGATACTCGCATTTTTAATTGTACGTGACCCACGCCAATTAGCCATTGCTACTCGGTCCCTATAACTGTCCGTATGGAATCCATTCTATTAGGTATCGGAAGATATCTAGGCATATTGAGAACTTATGGCCTGTTTCAAAGCTTTTTAGAATAAAAAAAAGCTCTGAGACTGTCCCTGTAACCATCTGATAGGTATATAGGTTTTAACTTATTCTTAGTTTGTCCCAAAAATCTTTGGAGTACTGGTACCCAGAATATAGCGAAATGCCTAAGGTAAACCAAAGAGATAACATGCCAATAGTCCGGTATGGGAACTCGAAACCAGTGTTATGCATCAGCAAACAAAATATCGTAAAAACTTGGCTAACAGTCTTTACCTTGCCTAAATAATTAACCTCGATATGAATATTTTTCTCCAATGCCAGCAACCTGATACCAGAGACGGCTATTTCTCTGCATATAAGCAGTATCGCTACCCAAGCATAGAGCTGATCGGCTGCTACTAGTAAAACTAGTCCAGTAATTATGAGCATTTTATCGGCAATCGGATCGAGCAGCGCACCTTCAATAGAGTCTTCACCAGACCTTCGAGCAAGGTAGCCATCAAAAAAATCGGTCAGTGCTGCCGCAAGAAATACAAAAGCGATGATGATTCTTACAATGTTAAAGTCCAGTGGGTGCAGCAAAATTAGTAGTGGAATCGATAGTATGCGTAGGAATGTCAGCTTATTTGGCCATCCCTTGAGCCAACGACTTAGCTCTTTTTGTGGGCTTAGTTGCATGATACTCCTAGTAGGTGAAAAGGCGACCTGGTCACTTTTTAAGTATCGTGGTTAATGGGATTGATTGTCAATGAAAAGTAAGGAAAAGGTTCTAAACCACAGCCAAGTACTCTGGACTGATCATTTGGTGATCGGATCTGGAATTGCTGGTCTGATGCTTGCCCTCCGGTTAGCGCAAAGAGACAAAGTTACCGTGATTGCTAAAGACCAGCTTAACGAGAATACCACTCGTTATGCTCAAGGAGGCATCGCTTCGGTTGTGGGGGCTGATGACTCTTTCAGTCGTCATATTGAGGATACCGTAAAGGCCGGTGGAGGGTTGTGTCACCAGCGTGTGGTTGATGAGGTGGTGCGTGAGGGGCCGGCGGCGGTTGATGAACTTGTTAAGCTCGGAGTGGGATTTACTAAGGATAATGGTAGCTCGTGTTCAGACAACAGCCTCGATTATCACTTAACCTGCGAAGGCGGTCATACCGTTAGGCGGGTGCTTCACGCGAGAGACGTAACCGGCAAAGAGCTGATGAGAGCTCTGACACGCCGAGTAACGGAAAATGACAATATTGAAGTGATCGAATATCAACTCGCTGTCGATTTGCTAACGACCGATAAAAGTGCTCCAGACTTTTCTAGTAACAGCTGCCTGGGTGCCTATGTGATGGATAAAAAAAGTGGTGATATTTACCAGATAAGAAGTCGTTATACTTATTTGTGTACCGGTGGTCACGGGCGGGTTTATTTATACACCTCAAACCCGCCGTCTTCCACTGGAGATGGTTTGGCTATGGGTTGGCGGGCAGGATGTAAAGTCGCCAATTTAGAGTTTATGCAATTTCATCCCACCTGCTTGTTTTTTTCCTCCGCTAATAGCTTTTTGATTTCCGAGGCCGTTCGTGGTGAAGGTGGAATTATAAAAAACAAGAAAGGTGAAGATTTTACAAAGAAATATGATGACCGCGGTTCGATGGCTCCCCGGGATATTGTCGCTCGAGCGATCGACTCCGAATTAAAGCGAAGTGGTGAGCCAAATGTTTTTTTAGATGTTCGTCATCTAGGTGAGAGCAAGATTAAACAGCTGTTTCCTAATATTTACCAACGCTGCATGCAGTGTGGAATTGATATGGCGCGAGATATGATTCCTATTGTACCTGCTGCGCATTATAGTTGCGGTGGAATTGTCGTAGATCAGCATGGTCGTACTGGGGTTCATAATCTTTATGCGCTCGGTGAGGTGAGCTGCACCGGATTGCACGGGGCTAATAGGTTAGCATCTAACAGCCTGCTGGAGGCTGCGGTATACGCAATCAAGGTTTCCGAATTTGTTCTCAGTTGTGAAAAACCTTCGGGAAACTCTAGTATTGAAGTATTTCCATGGCAGGTTGGCAAAGCAGCTCATCCGGAAGAACTGGTTTTTTTGTCTCACTCTTGGGATCAGATCCGCCGCTTGATGTGGAACTATGTTGGAATTGTGCGAAGTGATCGAAGGTTACGTAGGGCCTACGACATGGTGACCACGATATGTCACAGTATAGATAGCTTTTACTGGGATTACCGGGTTACTCCTGAGCTTATTGAAGTTAGAAATATTTCGCAAGTTGCGCTATTAACTATCCGTTGCGCAATGTCTCGCAAAGAATCGCGCGGTATTCATTTTAACTCAGATTATCCTGAGCGAGATGATCGAAGGTTTAAAAAGGACACTTTGACCTGGTAAAAACACTTAGGTGAGAGACCATTTTTTTGCAAGTTCTAAGCAGTGATCTTCCTGAAGGTTATCTAAATAACTAAAGTCGCAAGCGGATAAATCCGTTTCGATACCTGTCATCGATTTTGGCGCTATAGAGTCTGAGCTAAAACGGTCTCTGACCGCATCAATAGCTTCCTTGAGTTTGTCGCAGTTGGCTACTTTATAAAAGCTATTTAAATGGTTGACAATGTCTGAACGCTGGAACCAAAACTTATTGTGAAATGTTCGACACAGGGAGAATAATAGTTGACTTGGAATGAGCCTATGCTGTGTGAGTATAAAAGCTGCTTGCAGGTAATTATCAAACGTCCTAATTCCATCGGTTAGCTGACTGCTCTCGGTAAATTCATAGTTAGGCGCCTGACGGATCAAAACCGCCTCGACCGAGGCTTCGGGCAGATCACTAAACTCCTGGCTAATTTCTTTGGCTACAAATGGAGCGGCTCCTCCGATTTCCAAATAATCTTTAAAGCCTTCCACTGAGAGCTTATTACGTAAAAGTAAGGTGACCCCTAGGTAGATGAACGCATCAGATTCGCTATTATCACCAATAAGGTAGAATTTAGAGTTGGGGTTAGACTGCTTTACTAATTTGAGGATAGCAGCAGTTTTATAACCAATATGGTTTTTGAGCATATCGAAACGTCTTTGTTTTACGTTGTATGCTTGATCTTTAAACGTTTCGCTGTTCCAATCAAGGCCGTCAGAGTTTAGTTTTTTCTCTAATACAGACCTGAGCTGTGGGGGGGAAGATGAAACGAAGTGCAAGTTACGAGGGTAGTTCGCCGATTCGTCGGGGTCGTTGCTTCCCCACCTAGCTGCTAACAAAAACTCCGATGCACCACTTACTGTCACCTTGTCATTTGCTGATTCAAAGGCCACCTTCGCCATATGAAATAGTGATTCGAAGTCTGTCTCGAGGTAAGTCTTGTCGATGTCACAGATAATATGAATATCGCTGATATTTTGGATGGGATTGTCTCGAGGCTTATAATCTATTAATTTCCTAAAATCGTAAGCACCCTTCGGCTTTGGTTTTAGTATATTCCATAGTGTAGACAAGATCACGCCTCATGTGTTTGAGTCGCACTCATGTTACCCTTTGGGGCCTACCTAGTCAATGTACTGAGAAGATTTAAAGTAATTCCAGCATCAAAAGTACTCTGTGCTAGCAGTCCCGAAGTCGCTTGCATCAAGATATTTGCCTCTGTTAGTTTGACGACTTCCCTCGCATAGTCGGTGTCGGTGATTTTCGACTTTGCTGCTGAGATATTCTCTTGGTATACGTCCATAAAGTCCATGCTTCTTTGTAGCCGTGACTGCATTGCGCCAAATACTGCTCGTTGGGTTGATAGGCGGTTTATGGACTCGTCGTAAACGGTCGCGAATCCATCCTCAACTGGCTCCATTAGCTCTTGAACGTCTTCGATACTTAGCCCTTCAATCTCAGAAGTATCTGCTAGTAGGTCTCTAGCGCTTCCTAAACCTAGTCCTTCAGGTGTTGATACGACTGATTTTAATCCTTCAAACTTGATGACGTTAATGTCCTCAGAATCAAAGTAGTCGTCCGATATATGCGGATCGTCTATTCTAAATATTAGCTCTTCGGGAGCATCGTCACTTTCGCCATTTAGTAGTGGAATGCCATTGTATTCAGTGGTAACAGCAATGCGCTCAAGTTCGTTGTATAGTGCCTCGTACTCAATAAATAAATACCTTCGCTCTTGGTCAGTAAATGTTGTTGTTGCCCCCGCGACGTTTAATTCTTTCATCCTAATTATGATGTTGTTGATTTCTGATAAACTTGATTCAGCAGTTTGAAGTAGCGATACCGCATCGTTTATATTGCGCTTTGATGCCGCTAACCCTCGAAGCCTAAAGTCCATCTGCTCAGATAGAGCTCGCTCGGCTGGCTTTGGCTCCCTAGCTGTAAAAATCTTACCGGTAGAAAGCCTCTCTAGCGAGTCGGCTCGTTTTTTGCCGGCATCTTCGAGATTTCTAGCAAGTTTGGCATTGATGCCTTTATTGTTCAGGCCGATAGTCATAAAAATCCTACACGTATTTCTTTCTCTATCGGTAACTCTTTACAGATATTGAGGGATTGGCCGTAATCCTTTAAACTTTAGAGTGGAGGGAAGTTTTGATTAAAATGGTTCAGATATTAATTTTGATTCTGTTAACTGTTGGAAGTTGTACCAAAACTTCGTTTCATTCGGAAATTACCAAAGAAGAGGTTTCGGCAGCTCAGACCATTGCCGGTCGAATCTATTCTGCGGGAGAACGCTGTACTAAACTGGAGGGCGCCGCGCATCGCTACTGCGTCTCACTGATCGAGTTCATCGATACCCGCAAGGTAAAGGTATCG
>JANQHA010000207.1 GCA_028282865.1 Oligoflexales bacterium | reverse complement strand
GGAGGAAGTAATTAGAAGAGTTGGTACTATCGACATATGGATAAATAACGCTGGAATTAACCATGCGGGTTCGTTTCTTAAAACGCCCATTCAGACCCTACACAAGATCATAGAAGTCAACCTCAATGGAGTCATCAATGGGACTTATTCGGCCCTCACCCAGATGGAAAAACAGGCGCATGGCTATATAGTAAATATAGCCTCTGTAAACGGGCACATTCCTGCCCCTTACATGGCATCTTATGTGTCAGCTAAACACGGAGTGGTAGGGTTTACCAGGTCTATGCAGCACGAGCTCGAGTTCGACAACTCTGCTGTTCAAATGATGCTAGTATCACCGGGATTTGTGGACACTGCTATCATTCAGAAAAAAGGCCAGCTAAGATTCCCAGATTGGTTATCATGGTCACTTTCTTCCCCCGAGGTAGTAGCTAGATCCATCTGTATCGGTATAAGAAAAGGCTACCGAGAGATCACACCAACCTTAAATGGCAAGCTGATGAGGAAACTGTACCAGCACTTCCCCCAAAAAACTGTTAAAAGCTCAAAAGTATTTTTAACCAGAAAGTTAAGCGACATTATTTTCAACCGCTATATCGAACCATAAAATCCCATTTGACAAAAAAACTCACTAATACTAACCTCCATAAAAATGGATTAATTTAGACCACCGACGAAAAGGAATTCGTATGTCGATCAAATTACCTAACCTAATATTGTTTGTTCTTTTTCTCTTTCCATCTGCCGTCAAAGCCGACTTTAACTTTGAAGCCGCTGATCAACTCTTCCACGAAAGGCAAATTAGTGTATCAAAAATAAAGGAGGCTCTTAATGCATACAATGAAGCATTAAACTCCAGGCTTGATGATCATGAAAAAGTTTATTCTACCGAACAGTCGGCGAGGCTTCTGATGTATTACAACTACACTACCAGCGAGTCAAACATTCGCCTTAGAACTCAAATTGCAAACACATGCCTTGATAAAATAAAGACAATCAGCCCTAAAAAATTGGGCAGCGAAACTCCGCACTATTATTACTGGAAATCTGTCTGCCTCATGGCCCGGGCGGAAGCTCAGTCGTCTTTAAACGATAGTAACGAAATCGCCAGGCTAATTAAAAAAGGTTCGACAGTTGATTCTACTTATGAAGGTGGTGGTTTCGATCGCCTAAATGGAATTTTCTATGCTAAGCTTCCAGCCTTTAACCCATTTGGACCAAGTAGAAACTTAAGTAAATCAATTATACACTTTAAAAGAACCATCGATGCCGACTTCTACAATGACCCTAACCCTGCGGACTGGAAAGACCCTTCAACTGAAACAGGAGAGTACTTCTTTTCTACTTACTTTTATTACGCCGAAGCTCTGATCAAAAAAAGACGAAGAGACGAGGCGAGCGAGATTATTCAAGATGCATTAGATAGAATTGAAAATGGGGATGTAGCTGAATATCGATCAGCCGAAAACGCTGTGGCTAAAGAGCGGCTACAAAACCTACTTAGGTTCTTAAACTAGTGCACTGCTGGCCTCATCGGAAGTTGATTTAAAATATCGGACTCGATTTCTAAAAGTTCGCTAAACCGCTCTTCGACGACTATCGTCGGGAAATAATGCTTTGCGATTCGGTGAAATATCTTGTAATGCCCAGCTTCCTCTCGGCCAAGTCTAAGATAGAAATCCGACAGCCATTGGTCATCTGTAATCGCTCGGCCTAATAGCGAAAACCTCTCACATCCACGTGCCTCGACTATACTAGATATTAGCAGTCGATCTAAAAAGTGATCTTCCCTGCCATGCCTAACATACTTAAGCAATTTATTTAGATATAAGTCTTTTTCATCTGGGACGAACTGAAGTTTTCTTTTTGAAATAATAAGAAAAACCTCGTGAAAATGAGCCAGCTCTTCTTTAGCAAGACAAATCATCGGTTCAAGCAAGGCTTCTCTATCTGGGTACTTTACGACCATTGACATTGCTAATGCCGAAGCTTTGCGCTCACACGCCGCATGATCCAACAAAAAATGGTCTAAATCGGCCAAAACAACATCGACCCACTGCGGGTCGGTCGACGACTTCAACGGTAAAGTTTCTTCGCAAAGACTCATTTATCTACTCTCTATCAACCTGGTACAAGTATTTTGTAGCTTATCAAACAGATATATTCCAGCCATACCTATCTATCTAAGTATCTAAAATTACAAGCGTGAAAATACCCTACAGACTCAGAGTTGACATTCTAAAGTCACCTGTGTACACACTTAACACGGAACTATTATTTTTGGAGCCAATTAATGACTCACAATGCTAACAATCATATAAACCATCGATTAGTTAGCTCTATAGTTTCTTCCCATCGTCGCATCAACCATCGCAATCGCCGTATCTAGGCGAGTAATACTGAGGTGAAACCATACACCCGCCCCTTACTCGTCCATTAAACATCAAGTACTCATACTAAAATTAACAACCTAAGAGACTTAAATGAAACGGCTAATATATTGCCTTGCAATCCTAAATATAATGATCTTGCCAGTACAGAGCCTGGCCGCTGACGAAAGCAATAATGCCGCTGTCATCGTATTAGATGCACCAGACCCGCATGAACTAGATACAGCTGACCAGTCACCTCCTGTATTAGTGAGGGTATTCTCTGGTACAATTCGTGGTGCCGTGATAGCTACCTTTGCCTCACTAAGCTACTACGCTTCGATCAATGACATCTCGACGATAAACCTAGAAGAGCTACTAACGCTACTAAAATCGGCCGAGTTTTGGCGAGACTATGGACCAGCAAGTATTGTCGGCGCAACTCTCTCGGGGTCTCTAAGTGCATTTAACAACGAACTACAAAAATTCTACGACGACAAAAATAAACTCGTAGCTATCGGGAAGTCATTTTCAGTTGAATACGTATACGTCCTGGCAACTGCTGCGTGGATACAATACATTTCCCAAAATGCTAATACCACAGATCAGCTCCTACTAACCTCGTTCACAGTATCTCTAAAAGGCTTTTGGGCACAAACATTTGGTGAGTTAGCTCTCGCCTCCGGAACCAGAAAGCTGAAGAAAAAAGTAAGAAAAATCAAACCAAGACTAATCCAAGCTCTCAGTGATAGCATCGTCCTAGTTATGTCAGCGTCGACGGTAGCAGCTCAGGTACTGCTGCTAACCAATGATGATCCTAACAGCGAAACGTATGCTTTAGGCACCAAAGGCATCATCGCGCTTACAGTGGCAGGGTTATCTGCATATGCGGTTAATTTGCTTCATGACAAACGGATGAAAACTCTAGAGAACGAAGTGCCTCCAAATACTACTCCTGAGAAAAGAAGCTATACCGAAAGATTTGTCGGAAGGTGCCAGCAATTGTTTGACAGGGTTTTATAAGCGCAAAGAGCGGCCTCAAATTTCACCGATGACCATTGGTTCAGTATCCGTCTTGGAATTTTTTATGACCATATTTCTTATATCACCGATATTAAATCCCACATTTTCTCCCGTGGGGCTATGAATCTTAAGAATACCTTCTTGAACCAGATACGCCTCACCTTCTGTAGTAGAGAGGCTACCGTATCGAGTGACCTTCACTTGATGTCCAATAAATGCTTTGGCATGCCGGGTCAGGCTATAAATCGACTCTATACTCTCTAGCGGATACTCATATCGAGTCTCCGAAATAGTAGTGCGCAAAACTATTTTAGTAGCTGTTAAGTCCTCAACTATCATAGCCCTTCGTGACTTGATATCCGAATCGGGTTTAGTTTTAGTTTTAATAATAATGGCCTCTCCTGGGGCAACCGAAGAAAAATCTGCCACTTGACCATCCTTAGATTCGGCTAACATTGGTACAGTTTGTTTCCATAACCCTGAGCGCCAAGTCAGCGCCCACTGTGCATTTGCAACAGCAAGATCTGGAATAGTCGCAATTAGAAAATGAATATCATCACGACTTAACTTATTCCCGTTATTTACTTTTTCCTGTATGTCTTTCGCCAAGCTACTCGCATACTTTGATCTAGAGTATGGCTCAAGGCTCTTCCCGTTTTCAATAAGCGTTATGAGAAGTTCTCGATTTTTAACCTCAATGGGTTGTTTATAAGATGACGAAACCTGTTTTTCGAGCCAACGAACCTTCATAGGAGTCTTCACAATTTTATCTATCAACTCTGTTTTTCCACTATTTACATTGGAAACAGCCTCACAGCTTCCTCCCTGAGCAAGCGATGGAAATAGCAATAGGGCCACGAGTAGGGCTATATTGTATGCACGTAAAAAAAACCTTGTCATCTATGCTCCTATAAATTAACAAACTATATTTCGTCACCTGTCTTAGTTTGCAACCTTGAGATTGATCTGCCAACTTTTAGCAGTTGAATTTATCCACCCTAAGTGCTTCCTAAGATCCATAGCAACAGTTGAATATATACTCTCCCCCTCAGAGTTCTTAAAGTCTATTCGACCATAACTTCCTCCAGATAAAACCCCAACTAAAACAGAGTCATTTTCAGCGGTATTCAATACAACCATTCCCCCAGAATCTCCAGGACCACCAGCAATTTTATCGATAAATGTGAAACTCCCTTCCTTGGCTAAGAATACTTCTACTTCGGCACTTCTTAAAACTTGAGCCCGATAGTCACCAGATTTTCCGTATCCCAATATGGACACTCGAGTAGGGTTTTTATCAACACTTGAGTCCGTTCTGAGGTTAGGCCGAACTTCTAAGTTATCTTCTGGTAATTTAATAGGAATAAACTTGGCAGAAACCGGTTTTTCTAAATAAATCATGGAGAGATCGACCTCTCCGTCGGTATGTAGACCGTCAGTAGAGGCAAC
>JANQHA010000405.1 GCA_028282865.1 Oligoflexales bacterium | reverse complement strand
TGCATCATTAGCACCAGAAGTGCTTTAGGAGAGCAAACAAGTGACTGATAAGTATATTCCAAGATTATACACGCATTATAAAGACCTTGTACCGGCGTTGAAGTCTGAGCTTGGTGTTAAAAATGTTCATAATGTCCCTAAACTAGAAAAGATCGTGGTTAATATTGGGCAAGGCCAAGCAGTGCAAAATATAAAAATTTTAGATGCTGCAATCCGTGATCTAGAAGTGATTACTGGTCAAAAACCTATTAAGACTAGGGCGAAGAAGAGCATTGCCGGTTTCAAACTTAGGGAAGGCATGCCGATTGGAGCGAGCGTGACTCTTAGGCGCCAGCATATGTACGAGTTTCTTGATAGGCTTATTAATGTTGCTATTCCTCGGATTCGCGACTTCAGAGGTTTTTCGCCTAAAGCTTTCGATGGCCGTGGTAACTATTCGCTAGGCGTTAAAGAGCAAATTATTTTTCCCGAGATTGATTATGATAAAGTCGATCGGATTCGTGGTGTTGGTATTACCTTTGTGACATCTGCAGAAAATGATGTTCAAGCAAAGGCTTTATTGGATAAATTTGGATTTCCATTTAGAAAGTGATTGAGGGGTATTCATGGCTCGTAAGGCTTTGATAGAAAAAGCAAAAAGAACGCCAAAATTTAAGGTCAGGTCGTACAGCCGTTGCAATAAGTGTGGTAGACCTAAGGCGGTTTATCGCAAGTTTGGAATCTGCCGTATTTGCTTTAGAGATATGGCGTTAAACGGCATGTTATCTGGTGTAACTAAGTCATCTTGGTAAGTCCTATTGTGGGAAACTGCCTTTTTGAGGAGAGATATTTATGATTACTACAGACCCTATATCCGATTTGTTGACGCGTATTCGTAATGCCCAGAAAGCTGGTCATGATGTTGTATCGATTCCAGCGTCGAAAATGAAGATATCTATCGCTCACATTCTTAAGAATGAGGGATTTGTTAAAAACTATAAATGTATTAGAGACCGTCGCCAAGGTGTGCTGAAAATTGCACTAAAGTATACCGAAATGGGTGAGGGAGTTATAAGCGAGATGAAACGCCGTAGTAAGTCTTCTAGGCGTATATATGTAGGGGCGAATGAAATTCCTTATGTAAAGAATGGCTTTGGTATTGCGATCATATCTACTTCTAAAGGTGTCATGGTTGATCGTGACGCTCGCCAGTTGAAGATTGGTGGTGAATATCTTTGCTCTGTTTATTAGCAGATTATTAATTGAGGTAAGTACTTTATGTCTCGAATAGGAAAACAACCAATAGTGATCCCTAAAGGGGTTGAGATAAAGCTAGACAAACAGCATCTGGTCGTGAAAGGCCCTAAAGGTCAGCTTGAACAGAAAGTTCACGACTCAATGGGGTTGGACATTAAGCCTGATGTTCTGACTGTGGTGCCTAAGAATGATAGCAAGTTAAACCGAAAGTATTATGGTTTAACCCGTTCTTTAGTTTCTAATATGGTCGAAGGGGTTTCTACTGGATTTAGTAAAAGTTTGACTCTAATCGGGGTTGGTTACCGGGCTCAGATGAAAGGTAAGGATTTGAACCTGACTTTGGGCTACAGCCATCCAATCTTATTTACCCCTCCAGCAGGGATTGATATTAAAGTCGACAAAACGACGACAGTGATTGTGTCTGGCGCTAGTAAGCAGCAGGTTGGTCAGGTCGCTGCGAATATTAGAGCGTTTAGAAAGCCGGAGCCTTACCACGGAAAAGGTGTCCGTTACTCAGATGAACGAATTAGTACGAAGGTCGGTAAAGCCGGCGGTAAATAGGTAGGTGATATATGTCTAAAGTGAATAGTGCTTCTTTGAGGATTAAACGGAAGGCTCGTACTCGTAAGAGAATCCATGGCACTCAGCAGCGACCGCGTCTTTCTGTTTTTAGGTCTGACCGTCATATTTATGCGCAGGTTATAGATGATACCGCGGGCAAGACGCTTGTTTCGGTTCACACCTTTAAAAAAGGCGGTGATGAACGAGCGAACGTAGGGCGTTGCAGCGAAATTGGTAAAGAGTTGGCAACAAAATGCAAAGAAAAGAATATAAATCAGGTGGTGTTTGATAAGAATGGTTATGCATATCATGGCCGTATTCAAGCTTTAGCCGACGGAGCTCGTGAAAACGGGCTGCAATTTTAAGTATAAAGGGGGAATCTTTGGCTAGGGAAAAAGAAGCTTCGGCTGATGGAATGCAAGAAAGGGTGGTGAATATCGCCCGGGTTACGAAAGTTGTTAAAGGTGGCCGGCGTTTTAGTTTTAGTGCATTAGTGGTCGTAGGTAACGGTAGTGATTCGGTTGGCTACGGTGTTGGCAAAGCAAGTGAAGTACCAGATGCTATTCGAAAAGGGGCCGAGCAAGCAAAAAAGAGTATGGTAAAAGTACCTCACTTTGAAGGTACCATTCCTTTTGAGGTTATAGGCCGCTTTGGTTCTTCTAGGATTATGATGAACCCAGCTAAAAAAGGTAAAGGTATTATCGCAGGGGGAGCTGTTCGGGCTATGTGTGAGCTAGCAGGCCTCCAAGATATTGTTTGTAAGGTTCATGGTACAAAAAACCATCAGAATGTTGTACGAGCTACTTATAATGGTTTTCAACAGCTTATTAATATTGAAGATTATGCTGCTCTGCGTGGTAAGGCTGTTGGAGATGTTTGGCAGCAAAAAGCTGGAACATCAGTAGCTGAAGGTTCCCAAGCTTAGTTTTATGGAGTGCTAAAATGGCTAAAATTAGAGTTAAACAAAAGAAGAGTGTTATTGGCCAGTCGCAAAATATACGCCGAGTAATCCGTGGCCTAGGCCTTCGGAGTATGGGGCATGTTAATGAAGTGACAGATAATAACTGTACCAGAGGAATGATTAACAAAGTAAAACATCTGGTTAGTTACGAATTAGTAAAGTGATGTTTAAGGGAATCGAACTATGAAGACATTAGGAAACTTAACCCCCAATGAGGGTTCGAATCGACCAAAAAAACGGCTTGGTCGTGGCATTGGAAGTAAGTGGGGTAAGACTGCTGGCAAAGGTCATAAAGGACAAAAAGCTAGAAAAGGTGGTGGTGTAGCTGCTGGATTTGAAGGTGGCCAGACTCCTCTCTATAGAAGGTTGCCTAAAAGAGGTTTTAAAAATCACTTTAGAGTCGAGTATGCTGCGATTAACCTTGACGCTTTAAATAGATTTGAAGATGGGACTAAAATTACACCGGAACTTTTGGATAAAGCAGGTCTGATTAAAAACAAGAATGTTAAAGTTAAGCTGTTAGGTAGAGGTCAACTCGAGAAAAAGTTGACGATTTCCGTCCATAAAGCTTCAGGTTCAGCGAAAGTTGGTCTTGAAAAGGCGGGGAGCACTTTAGAGGTTATTTTTGAAAAGCCGGCCCCAGTTAAAACTAAAAGAAAGTAAAAACTGGTTTCGTTGAGTTGTTAATTAAGGAGTTGCTGTAGTGGAGCAAAAGATCTCATCCCTTCCTGAGATGAACCACCTCCAAAAAAAGATTTTGTTTACTTTAGGTTTTTTGGCGCTTTACCGAGTCGGTGTTCATATTCCTATTCCAGGTGTGGACACCAACGCATTGTCTGAATTTTTTAAAAGTCAGGGTGCAAACCTTTTAGGAACCTTAAATATGTTTTCTGGAGGTGCCTTAGAGCGTTTTAGTATTTTTGCACTGGGTGTCATGCCTTATATTTCTGCTTCTATTATAGCGCAGTTGTTGACAGTTGTGGTTCCTCATTTGGAACAGTTATCTAAAGAAGGTGATGCGGGCCGACGCAAGATTACGCAATATACTAGGTACGGTACTGTCCTTCTTGCTGTGGTTCAGGGCATGATGATTGCGAATACCCTTACTAGCGATGCTTTGAGCACTGGGCAGCTGGTACTAAACGCAACGCTAAGCTGGAAAATTATGACTACCCTGTCTCTGACAGCAGGTACTTGCTTTGTTATGTGGCTAGGAGAGCAGATTACCGATCGAGGCGTCGGTAACGGCATATCTTTGATTATTTTCGCCGGTATCGTAGCTGGTCTCCCGTCAGTGGTTTCGAATACTTACGAGCAATACAACTCTCAACAGATGGGGCTTTTCCCAATCTTAGGAATTTCTGCGGTTTGCGTGATCATTTGTGCCGGTGTTGTTTTTGTCGAGCAGGGTGCTCGTCAGGTCCCAGTCCAGTACGCTAAGCGTCAGGTCGGTAGGCGGCAGTTTGGCGGCCAAAGCAGCAACCTGCCCATGCGGGTCAACTCTGCTGGAGTTATACCACCCATTTTTGCTAGTTCTTTGCTACAGTTTCCAGTGACCATTGCTGCTATTTCTCCCGATACTATTCTAGCTAATATTATTAACACCGTTTTTATTCCAGGTGGTTGGCTATATAATGTCGTTTATTTAGGGCTAATTATCTTCTTCGCATACTTTTATACATCGATAACATTCAAGCCAGATGATATTGCTGAGAACTTGAAAAAGCATGGTGGCTTCGTTCCAGGTATTCGTCCCGGGCCTAGGACTTCAGAGTATTTGCAGAAAATTATTATGCGACTTACTCTTACCGGCTCGGTCTATTTGGCTGCTGTTTGCGTCATTCCAACTATTTTGACTAGTCGTTTTGATGTGCAGTTCTACTTCGGCGGAACAAGCTTACTTATTGTGGTTGGTGTTGCCCTTGACACATTTCGGCAGATTGAGGCGCACAGGCAATCCTTACGTTATGATGCTTTTTTGAAGAGTAGTGCTTCAGGTGGCAAGTCTGGAAGGATTCGAAGACGGTGATTGTGGTCCTGACAGGTGCTCCAGGAGCTGGTAAAGGGACTCAAGGTGAGCTTATAAGCGAGCGCCTAGGGTACCGCAAAGTCTCTACTGGAGATGTGCTAAGAAAACATATCAAGCAAGGTACAGAGGTCGGAAAAACAGCAGAGGGCTTTATTTCTCAAGGCCTTTTGGTGCCAGATGATGTTTTACTGAAGCTAATCCAGGTAGAGCTTAGTGAAGACCTAAACGAGAATATATTGCTGGATGGCTACCCGAGAAATCCGGCTCAAGCGCAAGCTTTGAGTTCACTAAAGGAGCTGCATGAAGTGGCTGCGGTTCTTCACCTTGAGGTTGATAAGCAGGAGCTTGTAGAACGGCTTTCAGGTCGGCTGCTTTGCAAAAATTGCGGTCGATCTTATCACAAGAAATTCGACCCTCCGGCGGCTTCGGGGTGTGAGTCGTGTGGTGGGACCGAGTTTGTACACCGTGATGATGATGATTTAGATAAAATTTCTGTCAGATTAGATGTTTATAACCAGGAAACTGCTCCTATGTTGAGCTTTTATAAAGATCAGGGCCTTTACCAGCGGATTGACGGATCAGGCGATAATGAAGAGGTATTTACGAAGATTGAAGCCGCTTTACAGAAAACTGGCTAAGGTTGGCCGTTGGTAACGAATTTTTATATAAAAAGTGCTTAAGAGGACTTGCTCTGATTAGTGCTTTGGGGTAGTGTGTCGCAGCATTGTAAGCTGTGGGGAAGTATCTTCTAAGAAAGGTGGATTGATAGGTTCGTGGCAAAAGAAGATGTTATTGAAGTGGAAGGTGTTGTTAAGGAATTATTGCCAAATGCGACCTTTAAAGTTGGCCTTGAAAATGGCCATGAGGTTTTAGCTCATATAAGCGGTAAGATGCGTATGCACTTTATTCGCATCTTACCGGGAGATAAGGTTAAGATGGAGATATCTCCTTACGATTTGTCGCGGGGAAGAATTACGTATCGTTCTAAGTAGGTGAAGTTTATGAAAGTTCGTGCAAGTGTTAAAGCTATGTGTGATAAGTGCAAGGTGATAAAAAGGCGCGGTGTGATACGCGTTATATGTGACAACAAAAAGCATAAACAAAGGCAAGGATAGAAGGAGTAGGGGTGTATGGCCCGAATAGCTGGTGTTGACTTACCTGGTCAAAAGAAAATATCTGTCGCGTTGACTTCCATCTACGGAATTGGACGTTCGAGTGCTGCTCGGATTGTCGAGAAAGTAGGGTTGTCTCCAGATACTAAGGCTGGAAATTTAACCTCTGATGAGGTCAATGCTGTCAGGCAGGTGATCGACTCTGAGTGTTTAGTCGAAGGTGACAGGCGAAGAGAGGTTTCGCTGTCAGTTAAAAGATTGATCGACTTAGGCTGTTACCGAGGGCTAAGGCATCGTCGGGGGCTTCCGGTTAGGGGTCAACGTACTAAGACAAATGCTAGAACCCGTAAAGGCCCGAGAAAAACGGTTGCAAATAAGAAAAAGTAAGGTGAGAGGATAGCATGGCAGTTAAAACAGCTGGTGTCAGAAAGAAAAAGACCAAAAGGAATGTTCCGGTAGGTATATGTTATATCCGAGCTACCTTTAATAATACCATTATTACCTTTACCGACGTTAATGGCGACGTGGTTTCGTGGTCGACTTCTGGTTCTAAAGGTTTCAAAGGCTCTCGAAAGAGCACTCCTTTTGCGGCTCAGGTTGCTGCGGAAGATGCTGCTAAGAGGGCTTCTGATATGGGAATGAAGACTGTATCAGTCGTAGTAAAAGGCCCGGGGTCAGGACGCGAGAGCGCAGTGAGAGCTATTGCTGCTGCAGGTATGCGCGTTTCATTAATCAAAGATATTACGCCTATCCCTCATAATGGGTGCCGCCCACCAAAGCGAAGGCGAGTTTAGATTTAGGAGGTTTAGCAGTGGCCAAATATAATGGTCCGGTTTGTCGGTTTTGCCGTCGTGAAGGAATGAAGCTGTTTTTAAAAGGAGACCGCTGTCTCACCGATAAGTGTAGCTTCGATCGTAAAAATTATGCTCCAGGTCAGCATGGACAAAGGCGCTCCAAACTGTCGGAATACGGCCAACAGCTTAGAGAGAAGCAGAAGGTCCGTCGGGTTTATGGAGTTTTAGAAGGCCCGTTTCGTAGGCTCTTCAAAGAGGCTGCTACAAAGCGTGGTGTTACCGCTGAGATCTTCTTCCAGAACCTAGAGCTTAGGCTTGATAATGTCGTTTAT
>JANQHA010000340.1 GCA_028282865.1 Oligoflexales bacterium | reverse complement strand
TCACGCTCTTTGAGCAGTTCGTCGGTAGTCTCTTTAATCTTACCTTGGGCAAACTCACTTAACGAAAGCCCTTTTACAATTTCATAGGTACCATCCCCATTTGAACGAATAGGAAATGAAAAAATCAATCCTGGTGGTATATCATAAGCCGACCCATCGGAAGGAACAGCTGCAGAAAAATACTCTCCAGAAGGCGTTTTCTGAGCAAACTTTTTCACATGGTCGATGCAAGCATTGGCTGCCGACGCTGCCGACGATTTTCCTCTAGCGGCGATAATAGCTGCACCCCTCTTTTGGACAGTAGTCATGAAATCCGATTGCAACCAGGCGGTATCAGTTATCACTTCAGTTAAAGGCTTGCCATCAATAGTGGCACCCTCAAAGTCGGGGTACATCGTCGAACTATGATTACCCCAAACAATTAGATTCTTGATTTTTTCAACTGGCACACCAGCTTTATTAGCCAACTGCGATTTAGCTCGGTTTTCATCTAACATAGTCATCGCTGAAAACCTGGTAGCTTCAACTTCCTTGCAGTTATGCATAGCAATCAAAGCGTTAGTATTGCACGGATTACCTACTACCACACCTCTCACGTCAGAGGCTGCACCTGCCAAAGCTTTGCCTTGCGAAGTAAAAATGGGCCCGTTTTCTTTGATTAAATCATTGCGCTCCATACCAGGACCACGCGGTTTAGAGCCAACCATAAGTGCCCAGTTAACTCCTTTAAATCCGTCTACTGGGTTATCATGAATATCAATGCCATCGAGGACATCGTACGCACAGTCCTCTAGCTCCATCGCCGTTCCTTCGGCGGCCTTTACAGCTTGTGGAAGCTCTATCAAAGATAGCCTTACTTTTTGGTTGGGTCCAAAAACTTCGCCCGAAGCAATTCGAAATAAAATACTGTAGCCGATCTGACCGGCAGCCCCTGTAACCGCGACTCGAACTGGAACACTCATACCTAACAACCACCTTTCAAAAAAAAAATTCTATGTTTCACTATCATCATCCGAGTAAGCTAACTCAAGCTTACTTGTTTTCATTAGCACATTCCGTCTATTCACATTCCAAAAATCATGAATTGGATTATACTCGCTCATCTTGCTCCAGTGAACAGGCAAGCCTTCTTTTAAGAAATAAAGCACCTTTACCTTTTTCTTAGCCTTAAGCTCTGAACGACACTGATCACAACTATACACCCGTTTGACGTCCCTCTCAATACGCACTCTCACCTGAGAAAAAGCTGAGTAGATAAAAGGTCTAGAACAAAAGTAACACCCTGTAGGCATCTGCTGCTTTGACCGGCCATATAATTTTTTAATATCGATCTTCTTACCTTTTGCGGCGACCGAGACAGCTTTGCTAGTGCGGCGAACTCGCTTCGCGCAGTCACGCATCATAAACTTGGCCGAGTTTAACACCTTTAAGTCGATTCCATGTGGGTCTAGCTTCTGAAACATGGTCAATAAATTTTCATGAAGCCTTAGGCAACCCTCGTAGTAGTCCCAGAGTTTAGCTTCCTTAACCGCGGGTAAAACTGAAGAAATTTGAAAAAGCTCTCCGGTCAAAAACTCCATCTGATTTATCAAATCAATATAGCTCCGCCGATAAACCACAGCGGCGCTGAGCTCTTTGGCGCTATCTCGACGGTAAAGGATCCAGAGCAAACATGCGAGAACGGCCGCTATAGAAATTGGTACCCACCACATAACCTATCGAAAACCCTTAAAAATCAATTAAAAGAACTAGCATAGCAAAGTAGCCGCTAAGCATACAGGCCTTATCAAACAACTACCAATTTTAATGTTTTTAAAAATCTTAATTATTACTAATTTTAATTTAAAAAAATCCGATAAATATAATTATTGTAAGGAGATTTTTTCAATGTTTAAGGGAAATTCTAAGAACTACGACATGTTAAAGCAAAAATATAAAGAATATGTCGATTTATATAAGTTTTTTAACGATGGCTCTGCCGAAGGAGTCACCTCTTTTGATGAGTTTTACTGGAGGTTTATCTATTACTTACCGTATCAAGACCCTAGCTGCATCGGTATCGGTAACTAGAGTAAGGCTAGTGAATTACTACAATAAAACCTTTTTTGTGTGACTTGACCATACTCATAGCATTCTTTATAAGTAAGTATAGGGTTTTTTTAACCGGGATACTAAAAAATGCCACGAGCTCAGGAGAGCCAATCTAGCATGCCTCGAGTTCGTTCGACTGACGACGGACTGCACCTTGATGGTTCGATTTTATGGTTCGATTCGCATTCGAACGGCGAGCTATCATTTGTATCGAGCGCGACTCAAACTAACACCTCTAAAGTACCCCAAGTCATCGCTACGGAAGAGACCGTTAAAATTTTAGAAGCGCGCCGCAAAAAACCCAATGCATTAATATGCCAGTACAACCGGCCCTTTTCTATCGGCACTTTAAAGATGGAGTTGCTCCCTTCAGGTTCAGTTCTAGGAGGAGCGTCACTGTATGTCGAAACAGACAAAGGTCGTATTTTATATGCACCGCATCTTCAAACTCAAAAAACTTCAATGGTTAGGCAGATGCAATTAAAGAAAGCTTCTACGTTAATCATTGGCGCTCATCACCCTGACCCAAATCAATCGATGCCAAATCGTAAACGAGAAAAAGAGCGGCTGCTGGAAGTT
>JANQHA010000339.1 GCA_028282865.1 Oligoflexales bacterium | reverse complement strand
CTGCTTTATATGGTTTTGTTGTTATTGGTAGTGCCTCGAATGATCAGGGTTGAAAGCGAGCAGATTAGCCTGCTATTAGATCAAAATGGTTGAAAAATTTTGCTGAATCGACGATGTTGACCCTCTAGATTTATGCACGGGTGCTTTGTTAATCGAAAAGGTGGGTTATGCTAGATTTATTTTTTTTAACAACAAGTGCGGTAGCGCAAGAAGCTGCAAAGACTGCTGCCAAACAACCATCGTTATTTGACTCGATGCTGCTGCCGATGGGTGGCTTTATGCTTATCATGTATTTTCTGATCTTGAGACCTCAGGCAAAAAAGGCCAAAGAGCATAGCAACATGCTTAAGGACTTGAAATCGGGAGATGAAGTGATCACCTCTGGCGGTATTGTTGGCCGAGTGAAATCAATTGCTGATAGCTTTGTTACTATTGACGTATCAGGTCAAACATCTCTTAAGATTCTTAAAACCCATATAACTGGCTTAACTAAGAAGGAGCCTGTAAAGGCTGCAGCGAAGTAAAGTGCGTGGCACGTGGTAGCTACCAACTCGAATCAATGTAAAAGCTGTCTGGAATGGGTAAATTTTTATTAAGATGGAAAACAATTGCTTCTAGCTGGGTGATCGCTATAAGCCTTTCCCATGAATGACCTGATAAAGTATCTATCTTTTTAAGTAGTATATAGATCCTTGTTTGCAGCTTAGTGTCTCCAAGATGCTTTGTCTCCTGCCGAAATTCTTCCACTGCATCTTTCAAATTGGGTAGGCTTTGGTTTTGTATGAAAGGTGCAAGTTCCCGCAGTTCGTGAACCGTTTTTACGATGCTAGATACTTTCTTTCGTGACTTTATTTTATCTTTTACTATTCCATGGTAAGCCTGGTAGGAATTAATTACTTTGTAAAGATCAAGCCGTTTTTGCTTTGAAGTTATTGTGGTTATAGATTGATTGATTAACTCGCTAGCCAAAAGCATTAAGTTCGGAATGAGTGTATTCTGGGGGAATTTTATCAGTAAGTCGTAACCGTGCTTCTCTGCTCTTAGTAAAAGATCTAAGTAAATATTCTTCATATTCAAAATAAGTGAGTCTTGGATGAAACTTCTGTTACATAAAATATTAAGAAACTGTGCATATGCATTGACTACTTCGGCTTCATTGAGCATTCCACTATCGATTTTTGATGATAGCTGCACTGCTTCCCATTCAGGCGTGCGTATAGGTGAATGAATTAAATAAGGTGCTGACTCTGCTCGTGACCGTAACAAGACCTCCGCGTGAATAAGTTTTAAAGTATAGGCGTGGCCTCTTACGCTATCCATTAGCTTCCGATTGGTTATCGTTCGGTCCAAAATTTTTTTATTTATCTCTAACACCGTAATAACTGCTGCTTTCGACATATTTTTAAAATGAGATTTCATTTCCACCATCGCATGCAAAGCTAGTGACTGGATACCTGGGCCAACATGAGGTTTCTCGAGTGCTTCTAAAGTTAGCTTTAGATCTTTTGAAAGTTGTTCGGGTTTTTTTGAGCCTATTGAGGGCACTTGACCCATTGCGATATTCTGCCGATCGATGGGTTGCTGATACAGTTTTTCTAAATAGCCGAAAAAAACATCCCATTGGGGTCTTGTAAGTTTTGAGGCATTTTCTTTAAATTTTGCGAGATTGCTGTCAAGGGGTGCTGTCGGGTCAATGGACTGAAATAACTCCAAGCAATCCCAGGTGCTTGCAATATTCCCGGAAGCTACAGCGATTAACACCAGTAGTTTTACAATGGCTCTTTTCATAACGATACCAATTCGATATTCTTCTAAGAACGGCCTGAATACCACTTTTTTTGGATATTCATCAAACAAAATTTGATAGATCTTAAAAATGAAAATATTACTAGCTGAAATTATTAAGTTTATTCATTTAGCAATGGTTGCATTTATCCTCTTTGGCTGGCTGTCGCCGGGGCGAAGCTTGTTATTAATTCATGTTATTTTGATCCCTACGGTCGTTTTACAGTGGCGTTACAATGACGGGACCTGTCTTTTGACTAACCTCGAGCTCTTTCTAAGAGGTGATAGTGCCAGTAAGACTAAGTCAGATCAGCAGGGGCAGTTTACTAAGCGGCTGCTTGCTAAGTGTTTCGATCCGCTGCCAACTGATGAAAAGATTAAACGTGGCCTTTATATGGTTGTTTGGGGGTCTTTTTCAATTTCTTTGCTACGTTTGCTATTTATCTAACCTTATTTGTCTCGTAAGGGCATTTGTGATCTCACCATAGGCTTCCCTCTCATAAAATGTTAAAATTAAAAGGTTTAGAGTCGGGTTTTGAGGAGTTTTTTGTGTTTAGATGGCTGATAGCATTTTTCTGTTTAGGTTTATCTATGCCGGTAAACGCGGCGGAACAGCGTGACCGCCGGATTCCAGATGAGTATGAGTCTACCGGTGGGCTAAGCCTCGGTTTAGGAAATAGTGGAGTTGCCGGCTTAGGTGGTTTATCAGCAGTTCGATTGAATCCGGGAATGCTAGCTTTGGAAAAGACTTATACTGTTGGCGGTGGCTATCACTGGCCGACCGAGGGTAGGGACTTTTTTGATGCTGGAGTTGTCGATACCCAGTCTTCCCCCATTGCTGCTGGTTTTCATTACACAGGTTTCAGTGATGATTATGATACCGAGCTAGCTCAGCGACCCGGCTCCTCTAAGCGCGACGCTGCAATTCAACGCAGGGCTAGTTTGGTATTGGGGCGAGTGATGGGCAAGCTTTCTTTGGGTCTTGGGGCGCAGTATGTCGAAGGGGTTACTCTTGGAAGTGAGCAAGGTGTTTTACAGGAGAAAAGAGAGTCGGGAACTACAATTGGTTTTGGGCTTGCTGGCCTTCTTACTCCTAGGCTGAGATTTGGGGCTTCTGTAGAAAATATGGCAAATAAAAAGGTCGCGGAATATGCACCGCAAACGATCCGAGCGGGTGTGGCCTATATATTTGATAAGGATGTTATCGCTCAGCTCGATGTAAGGCAAAGAGAGAGGATTGGCTCGTTTGAACAAGCTTTTGCTGGAGAAGTTAAAACATCTGAAGATGAGGCATATCAAGCCCCCGAGCGAATGGGAATCGCATCGTTTTCAGCGCGTATCTACGATATGCTGCGAGTCTTGGGTGCCTATGGTCAGACGATAACTGGCCCCTCTAGAAGGTCTTTGTCGGGAGGTTTGGCTATTGTTAACAAGAATGCTTCGCTGTCTTACACGGCTTCTAGACCTCACATGGATTACGAACAATCTCATCAGTCAGTGAATGGTTCTTTTGCAATTAAATTTTAATCATAGAAAGGTGTTCAACTTAGCTTGATAAGTACAACCCTTAAAAATGGTGTCCGAGTTTTGATTAAATCCAATGAGTCGGTTGATTGGGTTGGGCTACAAACTTGGGTAAGGGTGGGGTCTTTGGATGAAACTGATCAACAGCGCGGGATGTCGCACCTTTTAGAGCATTTACTTTTCAAAGGAACTGAGAAAAGGGGCGTTGGCGAGATTGCTAAAACCGTCGAACACTGTGGCGGCAATATTAACGCTTACACCAGCTTTGATCGGACGGTGTACTATCTGAATCTTACTTCTAATTTCACTGAGCTTGGAATTGATCTGCTTGCAGATGCAGTGTTTTCAAGTGCTTTAGATGGCGATGAAATTGAGAAAGAAAAGGAAGTCGTGGTAGAAGAGATTCGCCGAGGTTTGGATAATCCAGGAAACTTAGTCGGCCAGAAAATGTTCTCTTATGCATTTAGTGGTTGCGAGGCTGAACGCCCAATTATTGGTACTGAAGACCTAGTCAAAGGCTTTACTAGGCAGGAAATTTATAATTATTACCGTTACTGGTACCAACCCTCAAATATGACGATGGTATGCGTTGGTAACTTTATTGAGAAAGATTGCCTAGAGTGGGTTGAAAAATACTTTGGTGACAAGCCTGGGGCAAGGTCTATTCATAGACGGGGGGTAAAGCGCCGCTTTCTTCCTGGTGAAATTGATGTGCTTGTCGGTGACTATCAGCAACCACGGCTTGAGCTTTTTTTTGACGCTCCTGGCTTATATGATCAAGATAGTATTTCGCTTGATTTAGCGGCTTTTGCTTTAGGGTCTGGCGATAGCTCTAGGCTCAACCGAAGGCTGCGAGACCACGAGCGAATGGTAGCAGCGGTTGGAGCGTCTTTGTACTCGCCGCATTTTGGCGGGTTATTTACTCTAAGTAGTTATCCGACGATGGAGTCCTTCTATCAGACAGCTAAGCTTTGTTGTGAAGAGCTATCGAGGATGTTGTATTCCGACCCAGTGTCTAAGCATGAGCTTGAAAAAGCTCGGTCCTATTTAAAAACAGATTATCTTTATCAAGAAGAAACGATCGAAGGTCAAGCTCGGGCATTAGGCTCGGCGATGATGACTCGTTACCAGGAGCATTATGACGATGTATATTTAGCTCAGGTCGGTCGCACAACTAGCGATGATATTACTGCGGCTTTGCGTAAATGGATCAAGCCAGAGTCTATGTCGATCACCGGAATGGTTCCGTCTGGAACCCAGCTTGATAAAGATAAGCTTTGGTCGGCAGTAGAGGCTGGATTCGCTAAGCATCAACCAAAGGCTATAAGTTCTAGGATGGGCAAGCCAGCCGTTGCACAGCCAGAAATAGTTTCTTTAAAAGATGGCATCACTTTGGTTTATCGTCATAGTCCTGATGCTAAATTCTTCAACCTAGTGGCCGTAACCGAAGGGGGCCAGAGGGCAGAGTCGCGGGGTACAGCCGGAACCTTTAATGCTATATCAGAGGTATTGGCTACCGCCACTGGAACCAAAAGCTATGATCAATACCTCGAAATGGTTGACCAAAAGGGTTGTGATTTAGTCTCTTTTTCTGGCAAGGATAGCATCGGGTTTCAGCTTTCTTGTATTCCAGAGCACCGCGAGGAGATGAGCGATTTATTTTTCGAGAGCATATTAGACCCAGCCTTCCCCGACCAACAGTGGCAGACTGCGTTATTTGGAATTAAACAGCGTATTGAAACCCAAGATGATTCGTCCGCGGCTATATGTATGCGTAATTTACAGGAATTAATTTACGGTGGTCACCCTTATGGTTTCCCTGTTTATGGTTACGCTGATTCTATTGAGGCGTTAGAAAAAGATCAATTACTACGAAGGTATATAGAACACCGAGATAGTGGTCCTTGGGTCATCTCTTGTACCAGTAATCAACCGTTAGAAGAAATAGAAGCTCTAATCAATCAGAGAATATCAAGCTGGAGCCCTAACTCCCGCCCCCGGTTATTGGTGCCTAAGTGCGAAAGTGCTCAAAGCGAGCTTTCCTACTCAGTTGATAAGAGCCGTGAGCAGGCTCATCTTGCTGTCGGGTTTAAAGGCCTCCGGTGGTCCGACCAAGACCGTGCTGCATTAGATATTATTTCAACGATTTTAGGAGGCCAAGGTGGAAGGCTGTTTCTGGAATTGCGCGATCGCCAGAGCCTAGCGTATTCGGTTTCTCCTATTTT
>JANQHA010000271.1 GCA_028282865.1 Oligoflexales bacterium | reverse complement strand
AAAACAACTTTTGAACGACCATATTAAAGACTCTAGGAGTAGAGCGCTCATGCTATCAATCGAGTCTATCTTTGATCGCTGCTTATGCGCGTTAGTTGTGCTTCCGGTCGGCTCTATGCTCGCAAATGGCCAGCTTAACGAGTTATTGGTACTTATAACTGGCGGAATACTATTTTTAGTCTTAGCCACTCAAATCATTATTCACTTAATAATCCGAGACAGGAGAAAAAACTTAGCATTTCCTACATCATTCCCTTCTTAAGAACAGGAAACATCTCGGCAGTAAATCTCTACCTTCTTCCCTTCATAAAAACTTTCACTATGCTTGTTATACCCTAACTTGCCAGCAATCCGAATCGAGCCATAGTTTTCTGGGTCAATCATACAAACTGTTCTTGCTTTATTTAGAATCGTATCCATCCAATTAATGGCGGCTGACATTGCTTCGGTCGCGTAGCCCTTCCCGTAACTCCCTGGAGCAATCACCCAACCCGCCTCGGGAAAGGGGTCAAATGCCGAGCCAATATCACGTCGAAAGTCGGCAAATCCCACTTCTCCTACAAAACCTTGCCCAGACTTTTCTTCTACCGCCCAATAGCCATAACCCATAAGGGGCCAATGCCCAGAATAGCCGAGCAGTCGACTCCAGCATCGCTGCTTAGACGAAGGAACACCGCCGATAAATTTCGTGGTCCTGGGGTCACCCCACATAGCGGCACTATCGCTATAGTCCTCGACCTTATGTGGCCTAAGCACCAGTCTGGCAGTTTCTATGATCGGTGCTACCTTATGCCTAATCTCAGTTTGTTCCATCGCAGGCCTCATACTATATTTGTCATTACTACAATATAACACTAACTAATTCACAATCATAAAAATAATAATAGCAGGTTACCTACCAAGATAATTCCGCTTGTTTTTAATACTATTTACGTTTAGTGTAGCCGCGGTTTCTAAGAATGGTGTTCCGCATGATTACCACTGGTAACTACAAGAGCCCGTTAGATAACTCTTCAGCCGAAGATCGGCTGACCTCCGAGCGGCTCAGAGTCGATCTACTTTTCCGCCAAGGCCACACAGCATTCGTAGCTATCCTAGTGAACGCGACCATATACCCAATAATTAGCTGGAATATTGTTTCGCGAGCTCACCTGGTTTATTGGTATCTATTTATATGTTCTTCAACATTTTTAAGATTCATCTTGTATCGCAGATGGCAAAACTTACAGCCTAAATCAATCGCCACTGTAAAAGCTTGGGAGCGCTATTTTCTACTCGGTCTTTTCAGCTCGGCACTTTCGTGGGGGATACTGGGCTCATTGCTTTTGCAAGTCAATAATCCACTTCACTTTATTCTGACGATGTTCCTGCTTGCTGGGATGACTTCGGGCGCCACGGTAAGCTGCTCTGCATCTTCTAAAGCCATCGCTATTTTTGTGTTGACAGCAAATGTTCCGGCGATCATTCGTTTAGCCTTACTGAAAGAAGAGATTTATTTAATTATGGCCGGAATCATCGCAATGTACGCACTGCTTATGATTAAACTCGGCAGGCGCCTAAACCACCAAACGATCAACTCACTGAAACTGAGGTTTGAAAATAAGGAATTAGTGATAAAGCTAAAAAATGAGATGAAAGAGCGAGACAAAAACGAACGACTTAAAAAAGAGCGAGATCTCGCCGAGAGTGCAAACCGAGCCAAATCAGAGTTCTTAGCTAACGCCAGCCATGAAATCCGTACACCAGTAGCTGCTATCTCGGGGTTCGCCGACTTACTAAGTAGTAGTAATTTAGTCAAAGGTGAAGCCAGAAAGTTCGCAGAAATAGTTAAAAAAAACAGTGAGCACCTGCTTAGTCTAACAAATGACCTGCTAAACTTATCCAAGGCAGAAAAGAATCTTGATATCAAAGAGTCGCTTAACAGCCACTTTTCACCGGTTATAGAAATCGATACCGTAACAGAAATGTTTCGCTCGGAACTAAAGAAAAAAGATATACCTATGACGGTCGATTATATCGGACCGATACCTAAGACCATTTTTTCGAACCCGCAGGCGTTCCGACAAATACTGATCAACCTAATAAGTAACGCGGTAAAATATACTGACCAAGGTCACATAGAAGTATCGGTGCGCCTCGAGTTATATTTACACGGGAAGATCGACCCTAGATTGTTCATAGTAATCACCGACACCGGTTACGGTATTAGCAGTGAAACCCAAAAACTTCTTTTCGAGCCTTTCATGAGAGGAAAGACCACTCGGGTTCAAAACAAAACTGGGGCTGGACTAGGCTTGGCATTATCATTAAAGCTGGCAGAACAGTTATCTGGCAGTATACATCTCGTTAAAAGTGTCGACGGAGTCGGTAGCTCTTTTGAAATCTGTATCCCGACCGGTTCGCTAAATGACATCCCATTGATTAAAGTGCCACGAAACGGAGCATCCCAAGACAAGTCTTACGAAGATCTTAGTTCAACACAGATAGCTCAGAAACTCTCGGGAAGAAGTGTGCTAGTGGTAGATGATAATCAGGAAATCCAGTATTTAGTCGAAACCCTTCTGAAAAAGTCAGGAGCTAGGACCGTAACCTGTAGCAACGGGCCTGAGGCCCTACGCCAATCTCAGCAACAGGAGTTTGACTTGATCGTCTTAGACATAAAAATGCCAGAAATGACTGGATATGAAGTAGCAGAGAAACTTCGCCTCGAAGGCTTCTCTAAGCCTATTATTGCACTTTCAGCACATGCTTCAATAGACGATCAGCAACGCTGTTTTCAGTTAGGCTTCGACGATTTTTTACAAAAACCAATTGATCAAGTGCAGTTTATTGACGCAGTAGCACTGCACGTAAAAAAAAGCGCATTAAGTGACTGAGTTTGACATTTAGCGCAGTAGCACTTGAGTTTAGAACAAGTCTGGTATCAGCGTATGCTGAATAGAATAGGACAGATCGGATATTATCAAAAAAGATTACGGGCCTAGCAAAAGAGAAAATGCCTAGTTATTAATACACGGGTATGCTTTCAAATTTCTATTAGCCCACTAATAAGTGCGTTGAGAGCTATCAAACTCATTAAAACCTTCGATCTCTTGCTATCTTTATTCGAGTCAGCGATCATTTTATCGAAGCCTAAGGAGTCGATATCTGAAGATAGTTTCTTAAGTGTTTGATGGTTTTTTTTATGGAAGTCACTCCGAATCAATAAGCCAGGAACTGCATTATCTATTTTTTTAATCATGACCGAAACTTTTGACATATTCAGATCATCTACCCACATGTTTGCTATTATTTCCTTCATAAGTTGCCGCTGTTGAGTAAGCACTGAAACTGCAGTTTGACCTCCAAGATAACGCTTACCAAAAGCACCGTTAAGCTCAGATACAATTTTTTGCGTTTGGCCAACTCTAGCCGTCTTAAATATACCTATTAACTTTGGGTCGGGTGAGTTTAAAAGCTTGCCAGCCTTAATGACGGCAAAGACAGTTTCTCTTTTTTGTAGATCTTTATCTTTTTTGAGCAAGTCTACTACAGTCTTAATCATTGACTGCGTCTCGAGCACCAACTCCCTATCCCTTTTTTCTAAGTGCTGCGAAAACTCGCCTAGCAAATTCACTACCCGTTCCCAATCGGATATTAACTTTGTCACCGCAATTCGATCATCATCTTTTGCAGAGTTCGCTACCTTCTCAACGCCCTGCAATTGATTTATGCCCTGGTCAGCTCCACATGAACCCATTATTACAGCTAGCGATATTAGAATAGTTAGCATCTTCAACCCTCTTTTATTGTTATCTGTGTTTTTTATGAAAAAAGAACAAACTTGTGGCTGCTGCATAACATTTTTCGGGTCAAAGTAAACTAAAAAGCTATAAACATTTGAAATAATAAGCTGTTTTTCGGCAATACTTGTCGACCAAGCTTACCCGAGCACCAACTAAATCTTGGCTTATTTATTGCTTAGAAGAAGGAGCATGGTGACAACCATCGAACTTATTAAGCGATATTAAATAGGAGAAGAGATGAGGCTGTCTATTTTATTTACGATTGTATTATCTTTGGTAGGAATTGGTGCTGTAGTAGGCTGCGGCGAATCAAAAACCAATGAACAAGCTAGCACGCTAGCATCAGAACTAGATGAAAACGAGCTTATGATTAGAAAAAAAGTTCTACACCCCGTCATTAGCCAGCTAGCATCTCATATCAAGCTGCTTTTAACTACCACGTTAAGCCTTAATGACAAGATTTATAAATATAATGATCCGGCTAAATACAACTGCTACTCGGCAGGCAAAGTTATCAGTCTTGCAGAGTCCCTAAACTCACTTAACATAGAAAATTCGTATTACCTTGAAGGCCCAGTTACAAAGAACATCAAAATAATCAAACTTCAGGCGCGTATTCTAGTAGGTAAATGTGATGTCGGTAATGACGCCAGCAAGATAAAAGACATTCCGTCAGCTCATGCAAAAATATTAGAGAGCGCAAAATTTTTAGAAAAGATTATTGAGTCCAAGTAAAACATCACCAGCTCCAAGCGATTTCTTGGAGCTGGTTAGCAACCAAGCACTACAACAATCCCTTAGCTAACTTAGCCATCTTTTGAGTAGAGCCCTCGCCTTCCTTAAAGCCCTTATGAACCTTGACCACTTTGCCAGTGGTATCGATAACGAAAGTCATTGGGAACGAATCTACCTCTAACTTTTCAGCAACCGAAAACTTAGGATCTTTGTATAGATACTTGAGAAACTTCTCGGAGTCTTTCAGGTTTTCCCTGACCCACTTAGCTGCCTTTTCAGGATCTTTATCTAAACTAACAAAGACAAACTGAAATTTATCGTTTTTAAGTAGCGAAGCGAACTCTGTTTGCATTTCTTTAAGCTCTACCTTGCAGGCTT
>JANQHA010000136.1 GCA_028282865.1 Oligoflexales bacterium | reverse complement strand
GAACTGCCTTTTATTATCGACAACCGTATAAAGCTCTTTTTTATACTGCTCGTGGAGACGATCGATATGCTTTTGGTATATAAAATATTTAACCGAATAGCTTAATACCAATAGCAGTAGCATCACCCCAGCAATTTTAGAACCTATCCTCATGGCGTTGATCAATTGTTCGTAGTTCTGAACAAAAGAAAACTCACCCTTTCTCAGGTTTATCTGAGAATAGCTTTTAGCCGAGGATACGGTACGGATCCCGATCGCTACACTCTGTGGCAAAGTCGCCATATGTGGGTTGAGTTCCGGGCTAATCTTAAGCTCAGATTGATCCAGCCGACACGGCAGTGTTTCGACTTCTAGTTGGTCCTGGATTAGATCCGGTAGGTTTTTTATAATCGAAGTGCCGCCAGATAGATAAATATGAGATAGCGGATCTTTCTCCCAAGTCTTGAAAGCGTAAAATGTTCGACCCAGCTCTTTGATGATAGCATTAGCAGCGAGAGTGGTTCGCTCTATAATCTGATCTTCTTCGTCGCCATTGCTTCGTAGAGGTTCTTTCTCACAGAAAACCTTGCTGATCTCATGCTTACGTCTTTGAGCTTCATGAAAGCTTATTTCAAAGTCACGAGCTAGAAACTCGGTGATATAGCGACCACCTAAATTGATCGATCGAAATAACCTAAGAACTCCGTCTCTAACGATACAGACTGACGTCTTCTCATGACCGATATCGACCATTGCAAAGCTTTCGCCAGGATCTGAAGGCATATATGACGCAAGGTTATAAAACGCCAAACTATCAACATCAACCAATTTTGGATCTATATCAACCCTTTGAAGAAGATCTAAAAAATTTCTCAGAAAGGCTTTGCGGGTCATAACAGCAAGGGTGACGCTCCCGCCGTGGGAGTCACCTAAAATCTGATGATCAAGCACCATATCGTCCATATTAAATGGTGCTGCATCTTCCATTTCCGAATACACCGCCGTTTCGATTTTCCTTGGATCTGAAAAACCCAAGCCCAAAACCCGGCTGGAGATAAACTGACCGGGCATAGCAGTCACAATACGATCAGCATCTAGACTATTCTCTTTGAATAGCTGCTCCATACACCCCGAAGCTACGATATCAATCGGCACACCCTCGAGCGCTGGAACAACATTCTCGTAGAATTTTACAATCTCATAAGATTTTAATGTATTAACAATCTCTACAGCTTTTATAGAGTAACTTCCAATATCTAGTCCGATGATCCGCTGCATTTAGATCCCTTTTGTAACATATCGATATAACAAAATTCTCTCCCGAGGCATTAGCCACTGTCAAATATGTGTCTTATAATTACATCAAACGCCAATATAAAATTTTATAAGGATCAGTAATTTTCTTTGCTTTATCCGGCATTACTCTCTGAATAACAGCTGAGAGTTTCTTTTCTTGCTGACCAACTTGTCCTGTGGCCTCTATCCGAAAAACTGTCGAATGGGCGCTGAACCATTTTTGAGCACCCTTAGTACCTTCGTAACAGAACGAATCCTTCAATAAATTTGAAATTCCCTTACTATCGTCAACTAATTGCCCCCCGTCTGCTGCTAGGGTATGAAATTTTTGCAAAAACTTATCGTTGCAATTCTCTTTAGCCTCTGGAATTAAACAGCCCATAAGCTCCCGGCCAGCACTATTAATGTTAACTTTGGTAAAATCAGACTTCTGTCGATAAAACGGGAAAATAGTAATATATGGTGAGAACACTGCATGGATATCATCATCCCAACCTTCTACCAGCTTCAACTCTTCGACACTTTCCATCGGGGCATTCTTCGCACCGTAAGGGGGTACCTTCTTCTGATAAGGGTCATTTTCAGAACTGAAGCCCGATCCGCGAG
>JANQHA010000114.1 GCA_028282865.1 Oligoflexales bacterium | reverse complement strand
AATTCATCCATCGAAGTACCTATATCCCACCTTAGAGTCGGAGAGGTATCTTTATAGCCGACGATTTTAAAACTAGCTGTGCCATCACCTAAAAGTTCTGAGGCTAAAAAAATTGATACATAAGACGCTTCATTCTCACTTATCTGTTCCCAAGGATAAGAGTTCTGATTTATCAACGAAGGAACAATATATTTACCAATTTCGTCACTAGTAGCAACCCGCCAACGACCTGCGGGTGGTATCGTCTTAGCTGATTTAACACCTTCGACTATCCGACCAACTTTTATGACTCCAGGCCGGACTAATAGATGATCTTGAATTTCTGATTTATCTTTCTTTAAAACTAGGAACACCTGTTTTAGATTTATGCTACCGGGATTTAAATAGAACTGCGTATAATCATATTCGGTATTAATATCGATATCGGCCCCAGAATCACCGAGCGTAGCTGACATCAAGCCCTCGCAATGATAGTAGCCAGAGCTATAAAATTTGCCACCTTTCCAGCCCGATTCACCGTATTGCGGGAAAGCAAAAACGCCGAAATTTACTAGTAATAAAATAAGGAATCTGGGCAACGATTACCCCTCCAGGAAGACCCCTCGCTTCATACAGCATAATAGCCCACGGCTCAACTAAAATGGCTTAAGTCACCTGCATTACGGATATAAATTGAACTAACTACCCTTCTTAAGGGCTTTTTCAACATTTTCTAAGAGAAAATAGCAAGGTAATGAATCATCTAACTCTTCGGATTGGACCGGTGTGGTCCCCTGAGCATGAGTCACTGGCCTGAAACCAAAGCGTTTAAATAACTTCTGGGCCTTCTCCATTTGAGGAGTAGTCTCCATATAGATTCTTTTATACTCGTATTCTTTAGCTATTTCCAGGCAACACCTGAGTAGCTGAGTACCAATACCACGACCGCGATAGGCTTCATTTAACACCATCTCACGAATCTCACCTAGCCCCTCTTCCATGGGTAAGCCAGCAAGGGGGCCTAGTCCAGCGCCACCTATAATCTCATTTGAGGCCGCATCTCGCGCGACAAAATAGCTCGCTCCGGGGTGATGATAAGTTTGAATCATACGATCTACCCGGCGGTAAGATGCAGCCAAAACCGACCCAACATCCTCGAAAACTCCGAGATTCTCGCGGATTAGGTCAACCACTTCATCTACATTATCGACACTCAGTCGATCGATTACTATTTTGTCACTCATCATAGCAGCTATACGATCAAAATATGAAGCCTTCGAACTTGCTTCCAAAGCAGTATCCAATCTCTTTGAATTCCCAGATGTTTCAATGTTGCTAAATTGAGGATATGCCCCACAACTAGAAATTTCTAGACATTTTAGATAACAAATTGATTTTACTGGTATAATACGATCTAACTGCTTGAAAAAAAGGCACCATCTAGGTGCCTAAATAATTACAAAGTACGCTTACCATACCGAGATGATTTGGTACGCTTTCCATGAGGACTCTTAGCTTTACGCTTCATAACACGAGACTTCTTTTTTGCACGATACCTCGCTGATTTTTTTCTATTTTTGGGGGGGCGATTACTTCTCATACAAAACTCCTCACCTAACACTTTAATAAGCGTGATAATAGTATCTAACTAGTTACAAACTATCTTGCAAGCATTTTCGCTGCTAGAACCTAAAACGAGTTCCGATATAAATTGCCGGCAGATTCAGGTTGATAGGCTCGTCGACATCCACAGACTGCCCAGAAGTCTTAACGGTGTCTAAGTCAAAAGCCATATGAGTTAGCTGAACCCCGCCCAAAATATCTAGGATATCGTTAACTGGCATCAGGACGTCATAACCTAGCATCCCAGCCATACCGGATAAATCACCATCAGATTTAGAAGTCACTCCATTAGCTTTCGAGGTATAGTCAGCTATCACCGGGCCGACCCCCGCACGGACAATTCCAAACATAGATCCTCCTAGGCTCCAACCATAGCCAATCTTAGCGAGCAGGAGAAACTTAACGGACATATCGACTTTAGCACTGTCGGTGCCCTTTTCAC
>JANQHA010000064.1 GCA_028282865.1 Oligoflexales bacterium | reverse complement strand
AATAAATTGGTATCCGGCTATGAGGAGGTCGCCCAGGATCGTGGTCGTAGCCGGCTGAGCTCTGTTTCTGGCACGGCCGGGTCAGGCAAGACCCGACTAATTTCTGAGTTTAAAAGTGTTCTTGCTAAGAGAAAAATAAGGTTTATTAGTGCAGATTTCTCGAAGCATGAAAATGCTTTACCTTTTAACGCGTTAGCAAATGGATTCAACGACTATCTGCTACGAATTTTAAAAAGTCAACCTCACGAAGCAGAAGATTTACGACGAAAAATAAAAACTCTCTTGGGTCCAACTGCACATCAAGTAGCCGCAATTGTTCCCGGGTTAAAGCCGTTCCTAACTGATCTTCCTGACCAGAATGATGCCAGTGAGGCCGAATGGAATTTCCAAACTTTTTCAAAGGCATTTTCTGATTTTGCGAAGTGTTTGGCCAATGACTATCACCCGGTGGTTTTTGTTTTTGATGACCTTAATTTTGCAGACGAAAAAAGCTTAGAACTAATCGATCAATTCTTTAGTCATAATAATTCTCAGCGGTTTTATATGGTTATTGGTTACCGCCATGACGATGCGATGACTAGTGAGAGATTCGACGACTTTCTGGTAAAATTTCGTAAGCTCAGGCGCCGTTTTCAGGAGGTGCATCTGAGTGCATTTCATCTAGCTTCAGTCAAGCAACTTACAGAGAAAATGCTAGTAACTACGGACTTAGACTCTCGATTAGTAGACTATTTATTCGAGGTCAGTAAGGGCAACCCCATGCACGTGGTCGCCGTCGTCAGAAGCTTGGTCGCTAGAGATCTGGTGCGCATTGATGAGGAAACAAACGATTGGATATATAACGTAGAGGAAATTCAGCAGTCCGAGGTTCGTTTTGACTCGGTGGATCTGGTGCTTAGTAGGATTCAAACTCTTGATAGCCATGATCGCCATGTTTTAGAGGTCGCGGCTACTGGGGGCCTGAGCTTTCAATTTGAAATGTTGCTAATTGATGGTGTTAAAGATAGCCTGGCAGTTATGAGGTCCCTGCATCGAGCTGTCGAAGAAGGATTTATTAGCCCAATTTCGGACGAGATGGAGAATAAGTTTCTGGGCAAATCGTACAGTTTCACTCACTGGAGAGCTCGAGAAGAGATTTATCAAAATATTCCCGATGAGCGCCGGCGACGATTGCACGGTGAAATTTCCGTTCGGTTAGAGGAGGCTGGTGCCGATAAAAATGCAAAATGGCTGTTCGCCCTTACTCATCATATTAACCACTCGATGGGCCTAAAAAAGGCTGACAGCGAAGTTTCTGCGCGACGGTGCATCCGGTATAATATTGGCGCAGGGCTCGAGGCAATCAAATCCCACTCATGGCAGTCATCTCAGAGGTACTTTGAAAACGCGTACAATCAAATTAAACTTTGGCCTGTTGGTAGCCCAGCGAGAAGTGAAGAACCATTAGTGATTGAAAATTTAGCCGACCTTGCTGTTTTGCAGAAATACAATCGAAAAGCTATTAGGCTACTTGATAAGCTTGAAAGTTTTGGTCCGGACCGGACTAATATGCCTGCAATATTTTGTAAAAAGATTAAGCTTTACCTTACTAGCGGCATGCTTTCCAAGGCTAATCATATTATGCGAGAGTCGTTAACTTGTCTTTCGGTTCCTTACTCTCGGTTTCCAATAGTCTCTATGATTGTTTTTGCTAAGGATTTAGTTATTGATTTAATTCCAGTTCCTTTCAGATACCATCGTATTTACGGCCTAATGAAAAGAGCTTATGCAAAATATAGTAGTCGGGAGTATGTTGCGAAGCAAAGATATTTGGCAGATTTGTTTTCAATAGGGCAGTTTCTGAGTTTAAAGGAGCGATCCTGGATGAGTATCTTTTTTCATCAAATGAATATGAATCTGGCATATAGAGGCCTTGGATCGGCAAACTCTTCACTAAGGTTTGTCGGTGATAGAGCTGCTTTGATCGCATTTCTTGGTTTCTACAAATTAAGTTATAAGATTATTGATAAGGCCATTGATGCGGCTCGGAGCCTTCGATTAGATGGAACTTTGGGATATCTAGCTTTGATGCGCCTGCTGTTCTTAGATTATGTCAGGGATAGAGAAGATGAAGTGAAAATTCATCTGAGGCTAGCCTTAAAGTATATTAATAAAGATGAAGAGCGAGTTTTGTATGGTGTTGCTATTGAATTTCAGATGTACCGCGAGCTTCTTAAAGGTAATTTAGATCAGGTTGTCAAACTTGCATCGAGCCTGCCCGATTATGTCCAAACTCGAAACTGGATTTCAGCGCGAGCTATTTCTATTATGTTCCTTTCCTATCTTATAAGGGATCAGAGGAATGAGATTGTAAGAAAGGGCGAGTCCTATTTAAAGCGTCGAGAAGAGGTTGCTGCTCGTGAGAACGATGTTTTTGCTCAGATTATTAATGCTATCGTCACCTTTGCCCGCGGCGATCACGATAAATCTAGAGATTCTTATCATTTTATAGTTCGGACATATTTAATTTCTGGCTTCAAAGGTGACTGGTTATATACCTTTGAAAAGGATTATTTGAACCTCTTTCTACTAATATTTAAGGGCATTTTTAATCAGGAGCGTAGTGGCTTTCTAGACGAAGGACTCCCGATTGACCAGGTTAAAAAATTAATGTGTAAGAGTGTATCTAGGTCTGATCGAAGTGTCGGCTCATTAGTTATTGGAAGAATTTATGAGGATAGCGATGATCCTAGGCTTAAGATTCGCTATGATCAAGCTATAAAATCAGCAAAAATAAATGAGCAAAATCTTATTCTTGTCTTAGGGTATATGTGGTTTGGTAACTACCTGGTTAGAAGTGGCTACAAGCACAGAAAGGAATATTTGCTTAAAGCACACCGATATGCAGTGCAATTTGATATGAAGAGCTTAGCTGAATATGCGGAGAAGTCTTTGGAGAGCCATGGAATGTCGCTGTCAGGTCACAGCCACGACTCTGGTCGCATGAAATCAATGAGTGTACGCCGAGGATCTTACCGATCTAGGCTAGTTTTTGACCATATAGACCATTTATGTGAAGTTCTAAAACTCGACATTTCCCTTGAGCAGGCAGTCGAAGAAAGTTTAGCTATATTAGGTAGAGAATATCGCTGCTCGAAATTATTCTTTTTTCTATCACCACCAAATGGGGGAGAGGTTGATGTGATCTACCCAAATAATGCCACTGACGACCTCAATTCAATCATTGATTATATTTCGCCCTACCTCAATATTAGGTCAACTTTATTCTTGCCTACATCTGATGCGCCTTGGGCGGCAGAGTCTACTGAAGTCGAGCGAGCAAACTATATGTCTAGGACGGAGCGAAACCCTGTCAGTTATCATACCTATTCTAACGAAGATTTAGAGCAAACAGCCGTTTTGGATGTGAGGCAAGATCTTTCTGTGGAAACAGATCGAGCCACGGCCGCCGGTGCTACTCAGATTCATACTCGAAAAGTGATCGGTGGTGGTACCGAAGTCGAAGGTGGCCAAAATAGCCTAAGAATGAGTGCCTTGGTACCAGTCCGCTTTGATAGTGGAGTTTCTGGCGTACTGTTTATGGAGGATATTGACCTTAGTCAGCGGGAGTCGGTAGCGTGTCGTACAGAACTAGATGCCTACGGTGTCCAAATGGGGCTCTTAGTGAAGGAGAAATATCAGCATAGTAATGCAAACGTACATTTAAAAACAAAAGGTAGAGGATACTCCGCTACCGGATATCAGCTCGAGGATTGCTCCTGGCTAAGGATGTGGAGTTACGGGTCGTTGACCTCCAAAGCATCTCCTACGTGGTACATTGGTCTTAATTTAGGATCTGATCACTATTTGCTTGCTTATTGCCATTTGCGAGGAAGTAAGGAAAGTAGAGATAAATTAAGTACCCTTCTGTGGCACCAAACTATGGTTTTTCGTTCAATGGTGACCTCTTCTGGTAAAGGACGGTTTGATGCTAGTGAGATGAAAGATGACTTGGCGGCACACTTTGGTGGCCATGAATTTATTACTAAGTTAGATTCCATTGCCTTTGCTTTTACTTTGTTTAGTAGAGAAAAGCGAACGGCAGATAGTGGTCACTTTGGCCCTTCAAGACCGATTGTTTTAGCGCAAAAAAACCAGGTCACTCCAGAAAATCGAGTTATACTTAATCTTGAAAATGGACGAGATCTTCGATATTGGTCGGTGACGGCATCAATGAGTGGGCCCCATGCATATATTCTTGCCAATGATTCGAGCCGTTTGGATGGCTCATTTGAGGTAGGCTACCATGATGCTTTGAGTAAAATGCACTTATCTACCACATCCAAAGAATACCATAGTGTCATTGAACAAGTTATGCTTCGGGAGGATCTACCCCCCTATTATGTCGGTATAGTTATGGATGAGGAGCAGACGCCAGTACTGCCTAAAGCTCAATAATCCAGGGTATCATCAAATAACCTAAGGCTGTTATAACTAACAGCGACATTACGTTTAGTGCAAAACCTACTTTGATCATATCTCTTATTCTTATAAGCCCGCTTCCGAATACAATAGCATTTGGAGGAGTAGCAACTGGAAGCATAAATGCACAACTAGCACATATAGTAACAGGAATTAATACAGTGGCTATGTCGTTGGTATTTTGTGTCAATGCGGCACAGATTGGCAGAAAGGTGGCAGTGGTTGCTATATTACTTGTCAATTCTGTCATGAAAATAACTAAACAAGATGTTACTAAAATTATGGTAAATAGCGAGGGTTGATTTAACTGGTTCAAAAGGTTTCCCATTTCAACGGAGAGACCAGAACTACTTATTGAACCGGCCAGGGCCAAGCCTCCACCGAAAAGCAGTAGTAACCCCCACGGCAATTTTTTTGCATCATCCCAGCTCAATAGAAACTGATACTTACTTAGATTTGATGGTATGAAAAATAATGTCACAGCCCCAATTAAAGCTATTGTACTGTCGGATATTTTTTGTCCTCCGAATAGATGGCTTTCAATAAGTGATTTTGACACCCATGCTATACAGGTAAAGCCTAAGACAATCGAAACCCCTTTTTCTTGTCGAGACATGGGACCTAATTTCGATATTTGCTCTTCAATAAAATTTCCCGTTGTACTGATGGAAATATTTGGGAATCTAAAAAAAACCTTAGTTAAGATGCACCAGGTAATAGGTAATAAGCATAGACAGATTGGAAGCCCTATTTTCATCCAAGTTGTGAAATTTACCTCGTAGCTATATTGCTTCTCCATGAATGCGACAAATAGCGCATTAGGAACTGTTCCAACCAGCGTTGCAATCCCGCCGATATTTGCTGCATATGCTGTACCTAAAAGTAAAGATATCGAGAAGTTTCGTATTTGAATTTCAGACGTATCTGATAAATGCTTCCGGTGAATTTCGATAACCGAAATCGCGATAGGTAACATCATCATTGTAGTGGCTGTGTTGGTTACCCACATGCTTATTGCTGCACTACTCACCATAAAACCTAGCACTATATTGTTTGAATTTGTTCCAAATAGCGAGAGTATATTGAGTGCAATTCTTTGGTGTAGGTTCCAACGCTCCATTGCTATTGCAATCATAAAACCACCAAGAAATAGGAATATCAGTGGGTGGCCGTAATTTGCGGCAATTGGCTTGACCTCATTAACACCAAGAAAAGGGAGAAGTATCAAAGGAATTAAAGATGTAATAGGTATAGGTATTGCTTCTGTAGCCCACCAAATTGCCATTAAACTTGCGACAGCGGCGGTATTTCTAGCCTCATTGCTTAAGTTGGGGAGTATGCTTGCAGAAGATATTAGGGCAAAAATTGATACTCCTAATAAAAGCCCAGATAGCCTTATTTTATGCTCGGTTTTTTGAGGTAGGTCGGTCCAGTTCATGT
>JANQHA010000051.1 GCA_028282865.1 Oligoflexales bacterium | reverse complement strand
GTCACCTATCGGCACACACGATGTTAGAATCGGGAGCATTATAATGACAAACAGAACTCAATACGATGCAATCATAGTAGGTGGTGGCCATAACGGACTTACCGTAGCATGTTACCTAGCCAAACAAAAAAAGAAGGTGCTTGTAGTCGAAAAGCGCAACAGGCTTGGTGGTCTTGGTAGCAGTAGTGAATTTCATGCAGGATACTTTAGCCCTGGGATTCTTCATGATACTAACAACGTCAGAACCTGGGTGATCGATCAGCTTCAACTCAAAAAGTACGGCCTCAAAACCTCCGATCAACCTGAGTCAGTGTTTAGTCCTAGTCATGAAGGACTCGGATTATTACTACACCACGACCCTAAAAAAGCGGCTGACGAAATCGCAAAACTCAGCGCTAAAGATGCCGAAGCCTACCGGCAGTACCGAGCCTTCTTCAAAAAGATTGAGTCGTTTGTTAAACAAGTGTTCGATCAAACACCGCCATCGGTATATGCCCTCAACTTTTACGGGCTTTGGGATGTGATGAAAAAAGCAGTGTCTCTACGTATGCTCGGACAAAAAGACATGATGGAGATCCTAAGGATCGGCCCACTATGCGTCGCTGATTGGCTCAACGAGTGGTTCGAAAACGACCTGCTAAAAGCCACCCTAGCTGGTCCCGCAGTCTACGGCACTTGGTGTGGACCATGGTCGCCTGGAACCAATGCTAACCTCATCGCTTATGAAGCATTATCGCAAACTTCCGTGCTTGGCGGAACCCAATCGTTGATCGATGCTCTTACTCAAGCGGGAGAAAAGCTTGGAGTAGAAACGATTTGTTCTACCGCTGTAAAATCAATTCAAACCACCGATGATCAAGTCACCGGCATTGAACTAGACGGCGGTAAAGTTATCTCAGCAAAAACTGTGGTAGCGACCTGCGATCCCAAAACAACCTTTGAAAAACTCATGGATCCTTCTGCAGTCCCATTCAAACTTCAAACCCGCATCGAACAATACCGCACCAGAGGCACCACTGCAAAAATGCACCTAGCATTAAGCGGCCCACTAGAGTTTAACTGCAGGCCAGGCTATCACCCCAGTCGCATTCGAATTGGTGAAAACCTCGATGCCATCGAAAAGGCTTTTGACGCGGTGAAGTACAGAGATTTCTCTGTAGAGCCAGCTCTTGATATTCAAATTCCCACTCTGCACAACCCCGACCTCGCACCAAGCGGTCACCACGTCGCATCGATCATGGTAAACTTTGCCGCTTACGATTTAAAAGCAGGTTGGAATGATGAACAAAAATCTCAGCTAGCTGAAGCCGTTATCGCTAGACTTGAAAGCTACAGCCCTAACATCCGCCAGCAAATTGTCGCCAGTGAACTGCTTTCACCAGCCGACTTAGAGCGTGAATACGGAATCAGCGGCGGTCACATCCACCACGGAGAACACGCAACCGATCAGATGCTGATGCGCCCGACTCCAGAAACCGCTAACTACGAAACTCCTATCACCGGACTATTCTTAGCTGGTAGTGGCAACCACCCAGGTGGTGGAATCACCTGCGCTCCGGGAGCGATTGCGGCGAGGCATATTCACTAATACGAGCACAAGATATACGTTACTGCACCATAACAGGAGACCAGGTACCCCATTTGTCAACAGTGATGTGATAAACCTGGCTGGTTAATACCCCTGTGCCGCCACCGTGGAAATTAGCCAGGTATTGTCATGTCAGAGTTGAGATATAAGTCATACTGTGCAATAATACGATTGAATCGAAAAATTGCAAGATTTTGGCTATGTATAAGAGATTACTAGAGAAAAAACTTATTGAATCCGCTGGGCAGTATCCAGTTGTGACCATTACCGGCCCTAGGCAGTCTGGAAAAAGTACTCTTATCAAAGGGACTTTCCCGACAAAACCTTATGCAAACCTAGAGTCAACAAGGACCAAAAATTTTGCCCAGTCTGATCCGGTGGGATTTCTAGGACAATTTCCCAATGGTGCAGCGATAGACGAAATCCAAAAAGTCCCAGAGCTAACATCTGATATCCAGGTCATGGTTGATGAGCGAAAATCAACTGGCCAGTTCATTCTTTCTGGAAGTGAAAACCTGGTTTTATCGGAATCAGTTTCACAGTCTCTAGCGGGAAGAACGGCTATTTTAAAATTATTACCTCTGACAATTGGTGAGTGTAGAAATTTCCCACTGGAATGCGAAGGTTTAGATCAATTCCTTTACACGGGATTTTACCCGCGCATCCATGCTGATTGTCTTAATCCAACCGACTTCTACGGGTCATATGTTGAGACATACATAGAAAGAGACATTCGAAATCTACTACAAGTAAAAGATCTTTCTAAGTTTCGCTTATTTGTAGAGCTGTGTGCTGGCCGCATCGGACAATTACTAAATAAAAACAGCCTGGCTAGTGATGTAGGAGTTGCCGCATCAACCATTGAACACTGGTTTTCTATTTTGGAAGCAACCTTCATATGCTTTCGATTACAACCTTGGCACCACAACACAACCAAAAGACTAGTCAAATCACCGAAGCTTTATTTCTACGATGTCGGCTTAGCATCTTATCTCATTGGAATCGATGAGGTTTCTCAAATTCGAACCCATCCCCTAAGAGGAGCGCTATTTGAAAATCTACAAGTCGTCGAGCTTCAGAAACACCTATACAATTTAAACAGACATAATCGCTTCTATTTTTACCGAGATAGCCAAGGTAACGAAGTTGATTTAGTAATTCAAAAAGCGAATACCTTGCTACCTATCGAAATAAAATCTTCTCAAACATTTCATAACAGCTTCTTGAAAGGAATCAATCACCTGAAAAAGCTCAAATTAGAGCTTTTAAAACCGGCTGTCGTCATGGGGGGAACTAGTAGCGAACATAGGAGTGATTTTACAATAGTTCCATGGACTGGGCTTTATAATTTTTTAACGTCTTCACTAAGATAATTAAACCTAAATGCGAAAACGCAAATCTCGAATACTGCAGCTACTTATTTAGCTCCATAAAACTTCAGACAGTCTATTTTTAAGTTGACAAAAACATTCGATTGATAGACAACTCTCCCCAAGAAATACTTTTTTAAAATTTAGGAGATCAACGGATGATACGTAAGCTATTAGTAGTAGCAATTGCCGCTACCAGTTCATTAAGCATGGGACAGACTAATCAAATTAAGCAAATGGATGGTTATGTTAGCACCTACCCAGCCACAGTTATTGACATCGCTGACATAAAGGTTATCGAACAAAATAATGGCGAGGACAGCCCCTTAGATGCAGAAATACTAGTAGAAGTTGAAGGCACTTACGAGTCCCACGGCGAAGAAGAAACCGTTATGGTAAAACTTACTAAAAAAGATGATGGCATTCCTATGAGCTATCAGCGTTATGAGGCAGAACTTTACTCTATTGTGAGATCTAGTGACCCAGTTCCAGTTGGACACAGTTATATCACGGCCATTTCTTCTCCAAAAAAGTTTAAAGTAAGGTTTTTACTAAAAGTCAATAGTTGGGATACGGATCAACAAACCAAAGCAGAATTCTTGGTTCTCTTTAAATATAAATCCTACAACCCCATTTGGCATACGGTTAGTCGTGGCTTTAGCGCAACAAAGATTCACCTCGAAAAACCAGATTTAAAAGAGTGGGTCTTTCATAAGCGAGGTTTTTCACGTTAATTTACTAAGATAGTTGTTTCGCGCATGTCCAGCGCTCCAGTTGGACATGCATTTTTCTTTTACAAACTTAATCAACATACCAACGCAACGCTTCAAGCACCTCTTTTTCTGTAGGGGCCTTTTTGAATGCGGCTCCTAAATCGCTACGAATCCCCAATCTAGTAATGAGCGAAGTAAAATCATAGGCTGACGGTAGGTAGCTCGATTTAGAGTCGATGATCTTCTTTGCAGATTTTCTTAGCTCCGCCCTATTAAAGTCACGAATACCACCATATTCAGTCGTTTTCTCATGAATCATAAAAAAACCAACCGCTTTAATTAAGGCTTGCTTTCGCTTAGACCCAGCTTGCTTCAAACGCGCGAACAAATCGGAATGAAAAGCCAAGCCATCGTTCATAAAATAAGCCAACCTACGATCAACTGGTCCCGGACGAGCACTCCTATAACTAAGACTCATCGATGCATGACCAAAGTCACGTTTAGTAAACATAACGGGGTTGAGTATCTTCCCAGCCATATGTTCTACATTAGTAGTAATACCAATAGGTATGATGCCAGTAGGCTCAACCTCTAAAAACGGATCAAAACCCCAGGGTTCATATATAGGCACAAACAACGCGGTCTTCCCATATTTACGATCCAAAAATTCTTCGGTAACCGTCGTTCTAATAATAATATCTAGCGCAGGAACTCTGGCGGAGTAGTTATTCCCCAAAAATTCTTTAGTGTAAAGACTGATATGATAAGAAGCCGCATACGAAAACAATCTCATTAACTGTACTAACTGGGCACGTCCGACGTACCCCGCACGATCTATCAAAGCTAATTGGGTTTCTATATACCGTAATAGATCTTTGTGATTCACTAATTCTAACATTCTGTGCACGTTGACGGTTTGCTTAGTCATATCTCTGAAGCGGGCAATATCCTCAGCCATTCTTTCTAAGGTTTCTTTGAGCTGACCAGAGATTTGAACCTCGTACAGGCCATTACGTACCTGTTGATCTATGTAAGAGAGCCATATATCTCCATACGGCCTTCTCTTTATTTCATCTAAACGGTCAGCCACCAACTGCCTTACTCGCAACGCAGCATCTCGTTGAGAAATAACATTTGAGAACGCGCGCTTGCACAAGTGAGAGAAACCCGCATCGGCATTAACCGGAAACAAAAACAAGACTAAAGATAAGCCAAGAAGGCCTCGGAGCAACCCTGACCTCAAGTGATTTACCCATAATAATCTGCTACCCAGCATCGTCACTCCTCTTTCGTACCGTAAGATATTTAGTCTTCAGGTAGGTTTTACTATAAACCTCTTTGCCGATATCTTCCGAAAACTCTTTAGTGCGGAAACGGTAGTTACTAATGAAGTAGTCGTAGGAATCTCCTTCGGAAATTAGTTGAATCCTCCTGCGATCAGCATCGGATAGTAGCTTCCAATTTAGCAAAGTCGGCCTCATATGATCCGCCTTCACAACAATCTCATCTTTATCTGACAAAGCTAAAATCGCTTTTAGCCCTTCTAAATATGAGACCCCCCAATAGTCCATTTCAAAAGACATCGACAAATCATTTTTGTATTTATCCGTTAACCAATAAAAAGAGTTGAAATAAATATTGCTATGAGGAAAGGTCGAGTAAACAGCGACTAAGCAACTGCCAGTAACCAAAGTAAATGCAAAAAAGCTATAAATAGGTTTCCTATAGTATGAAACAGCCTTATGTAAAGCTACACACCCTAAAACAACAAATGCCGGATAAACAAAATAGTGGTGACGCCAACCGTCAAACAAAGTCGTTTGCAAAACCAAAGGAGCTATCAAAGGAGCTCCACCCCAAGCTAAAAACCACCCCAAGTTAAAGTCAAAAAAACAAGTCCTAATAGGACTTACTACTAACTTAGACAGAGCATAGACCACCCCTAACACAATCAAGATTAGACTAAATAGGGGTGTAGTCAGCCCCATCCAAACAAAGTTGTAGTGCCAGGGAAGTTCGCTAGCTTTAACCATTTCACCGAAGTAAAGCACCTCACCATTCCAACCAATGTTAGAATTTTGCTTCCATATCCAAATCAAATGATCGATGGGATCTATCCAAAGTATCGGACAAAACAGGTAGGTCGCTACAACTGTCATCAATACAAAGTAACCTAATAATTTTTTCTGACTACGCGGGAAAATCACTAAACCATAGGTAAAGGTCATTGCAAAAAACATGACTGCTACAATTCTGATATCGATACAAACACCGACCATCAATCCAGCAATCATCATCGATTTAACGCTAGGGTATCGAAGCGATTTAAGACAATAATAGGACATAATGATGCAAAAACTAAGAAAATTTAGATCGTAGGAATTATTATATGCAGCAAAATATAACCTAGGATGTAGCGCAACACATATAACACCCATCAAAGCAATAATCGGCCTGACAGAAACCGCGATCATCAAAAGGTAGAGATATCGTAGAGAAACCGTAAATAAAGCTATATTATAGCAATAGAACACATACTGAACCGCTCCGTCACTAGCTGCTGTGTAACGGAGTCCAAGAATTTTGGAGATAATAACCGGAATAAATAAAGAAGCCGGCCCGTGATCATCAGCACCCTCACGCAAAGAAATCTGATCTAACTGCCCAGTAAAAACAAAATAAACTAACCTAAGAGCTCGGTAGCCCATATAAATATTGTTCTGCTCATCCCAGCCAGCACCGATCAACGGCATCAAAATAAAAGAAATCACAATAAACGGTATAAGAAACCAATCGGCAAGCAGCATATTAGATGAAATCAGCTTCACAAATGACCGCACAAACACCTCAGCTAAATTCAGAAGAAATCAAAAAAGCCATCTCCAAACTTTGAGCATAATTCAGCCTCGGATCACAGTAGCTCTCATAGTTTTTGGTGAGATCATGCTCCGAGAGATCACTGATGCCACCAATACATTCGGTAACATCCTCACCAGTCATTTCAAAATGAACTCCAGCAAGAACCGAATCTAAGTCTTTATGGACTTGAAACGAGTCTTTAACCTCCGACAAGACGTTGTTAAAGTTTCTCGTTTTAATGCCACTAGAAGTAGTACTGGTATTGCCATGCATCGGGTCGACCTCCCAGACCACCTCGCACCCGGACTTCTGCACTTCTTTGATAACTTTTGGCAGAAGGGTT
>JANQHA010000150.1 GCA_028282865.1 Oligoflexales bacterium | reverse complement strand
TGATAAATGAAAAGACCAAAAAGCTCGAACTAGAAGTAGAAGCGTTAAGAGAAGAGAACAAAACACTATCTGAAAACCTTTACAGAAAGATTCAAAGCTTTGCCGATTTAGATTGGACGATCAAGGAATCTCGAATAGCTAACGAGTCGCTACTGCAAGAACAAGGCGAGCATATTGATGAAAAAATAGCACAACTCGATAATCGTTTAAGGCACCATACTGACAAAATGGACGTTCACCTTAAAAATTTAGGCCAATCCTTATCGAAAAAAATCATCGAGCTAGACTTAAAAGAGTGTGAGATTCAAAAACTTAGACAAACCAAATCAATAAGAATCGGGAGTTTATTCTCAAGAGCATCAAAAAAGCCGTTCCCCGCCATATTCTTGCTTCCATTTAGGGTTTTAAAATTAGCAAAAGAGCCTCAGACCGTAAAATCTTACATCAGGCTAAGAATATATGACTTACAGGAACAACTTAAAAAACTCAGCGCGCTAACTCCTCATAAATTTCACGAACCACTTCCTATCCTAAAAAAGAATAAAAAGGTCAATAAAAACCCCAAAGTCAGCGCAATCGTTACCACTTACAACAGCTCTGAATTTATTGAAACTTCAATCAAATCTCTAACGAATCAAACTTATAAAAACCTAGAAATTATTGTGGTTGATGACGCTAGCACCGACGATACTTTTGATAAACTGATGGCTTTAGCTAAAGCAGACAGTCGCATCAAACCACACAAATCATTCAAAAATCAGGGGACTTATTGGTGTAAAAACCTTGGAATAACCCTAAGTGAAGGAGACCTAATAACGTTTCAGGACTCCGATGATTACTCAGAATTAAGTCGCATAGAAGAACAGGTTCATAAATTCATAACGTCACCAAAAACAGTCTCTGCGACCTGCAACTACATCCGAAAAAACTCTGAAGGTGAAACCATCCTAAACAGGGGCCTATGGGAACGTTTGGCTTATATGGGGATTATGATTCGTAGAGAAGTATTTCAGAATTTGGGCTTCTTTGACAGCGTCCGTTTTGCTGCAGATGATGAGTTTTATCATAGACTAAAACTTGTATATCGCAAAGACCGCATGGCCCACTTCAATAAACCTCTTTATATAGCAATGATAAGAGATGGATCGTTGACCAATACGGCAGGTTCTGGGGTTAACCTAGAGAATGCTAGCCTTAACTCGATAAAGACGAAAGACTTTCTCTCTCCAGTGAGAAAGCAGTATGTAGAAAGTTACCAAAAATGGCACAAGAAGATCGGCAAGAAGCAGTCGAGCCCTTACCTAAGGTTTCCACTTACATCGCGCGAATTTGAAGTTCCTCAAAAAATGTTGCCAACAAGTAAGTACACCGATGAACACGTCACCGCATCCGTCGCCTCTATGCCAAACCGGATCGAAGGGCTTAAGTGCGTCGTCGAAAAGATGCTACCTCAAGTCGATCAACTAAATGTTTATTTAAACGGATATAACTACACCCCGGAGTTTTTAAACAACCCCAAAATTATTACCGCAAGCAGCTCGGATCATGGTGACATAGGAGACAATGGTAAGTTCTTTTTCTTAGACTCACTAAAGAGAGGTTACCATTTTACTATTGACGATGATATCGTCTACCCAGATGACTATGTTCAGAAAAACATATTAAAAATCGAACAATACGGCAGAATGGCCTTAATAGGAACTCATGGCGTTATGCTTGCAGAACCCATGAAACGTTTTTACCAGAACCGAGAGGTTTTAGGATTTAAATTTGCCAAACAGTATGATCAGTTTGTAAACCTTATCGGAACTGGGACAACTGCATACCATACAGACTCGATCACCTTATCATTTGATGATTTTGGAGAGCCAGGCATGGCCGACCTTTGGTTAGCTATCGTCGCTAAGCGGCAAAAAATACCATTGGTATGCCTTGCTCGTCCTAAGTTGTGGTTAAAACCGATAGACTTCGAAGACTCAATATACAACCGATTTAAGCAAGACGATTCGGTTCAAACTCGATCTGCGATAGCGGCTGGCGCGTGGGGCAAAAGCGCGGTTAAGGAGAGTTGTAAAGATATTGCAAGCCAATACTTAGAAAAATTTTCTGAAGCCGAGCTTCTATCTAGAAATATTGACTCAAAACACCTTCGCTATATCAGCGATAGTTTTACAGCCCATTAAAGAATGCGAATTATGATAGTGTCATGTGGCCCCGACAAAACTCTATATCGGGTGCCACTTTAAAAAATGCTCAATTAGGCTCACTGCAAAACATCGCGCGGCTCTTCTGTAGCCAGATTATGACCCGAAAGATAAAGGCTTCTATCTTTAACTTCTGGCACTAGAACCTCTGCACTAGCACTCTCTCTTATCGAATAAGTGTCTTCGTATCTGACCGTAAATGAGGTAAAAAGCTCGGCCAACATCCCAGTTGCAAGGGCTTGAAAGCCAAATAGCATAGCACCCAGAGAGTAAATCATCAAAGGTCTATGACCGATGTGGTGGCCCATCAACCAAAGATATGCCAACAAAGCTAAGCCGGCGGTCCCTGCTATAAACGAAAGTAAGCCAATCGAGCCTAGCAAGTGCATCGGGCGATAACGAAACCCCATAAGGAACATAACCGTTAACAGATCGAAAAATCCTCTTGGTGCTCGAGCCAAGCCATTACCATATTTAGAGTGACCGTGGATTCGCGGCCGGTGATTTACTTGGACCTCTCCTACTCGAAATCCATGCATATGGGCCAAACTAGCTACAAACCTATGCATGTCACCATAGAGTTTTACACGACCGAAAACCTCGCGTCTAAAGCACTTAAACCCACAATTATGATCATGAAGCCTGAGACCAGTGAGCCGACTTATAATGGAGTTAAAGATTCGACTTTGTAACTTCTTAAAAAACGAGTCATGACGATCTTTGCGCCAGCCGGTGACTAAATCATAGCCTTCATCTACTTTCTGTAAAAATTTCTGGATGTCGGCGGGGTTGTCTTGCAAATCTGTATCGATGGTAAAAATGATGCCACCACTAGCGAACTTCACCCCAGCCGAAAGAGCAGCACTTTTGCCAAAATTCCTTCTTAGCCGCAAGCCTTTAATACGATTGTCAACTCGTGTAAGTGCCTGAACTTTGGTCCATGTCAAGTCACGACTACCATCATCAATCACAATAATTTCGTGGGATAGGTCCAACAGAGAACACTGGTGATTAATTTCACCAATTAGCTCCTCTATGCTAAGGACCTCATCGTAGACCGGTAAAACAAAACTTATGAGTTGCTTATCAAGATTCATGATGAACCTCACGACAACTTACAAACTCATAGATTAACGCTATTCTCGACAACATGGTAACCCTCCTTGGTTATCTGTGCATCCCAAAGCCTCTTAAAGTAATTTTGGTCTTTCATAAGTTCTTGAAAACTTCCCTGCTCTACAACTTTGCCAGAACTCATAACAACAATCTTATCCACATCATCTATTGATGAAAGTCTGTGGGCGATCCAAATAACTGTTTTGTCCGCCCAAATAAAACTTAGATGATTTCTAATGTTTCTTTCAGTGAGATTATCAATGGCACTGGTCGCTTCATCCATAATAATAATGTCGGCATTACGCAAGATTGATCTTGCTATGGCTAGACGCTGTTTCTCTCCAGCAGAGAGCTTAACACCTCTATCACCGATCACAGTATCTAAGCCCTTTGGCTGACCTTTGATGAACAGGTTGAGTTCCACTGATTCTAGGCAAGCAAGAATCTCCTTATCATTGATAGCTTTGGAACTGTCCGCTCCATAAAGAAGGTTTTCTCTTATAGTGCCAAAAAACAAGCATGGATCATGGTGCAAATAAGAAATCTTGGCCCGAAGAGAGTCGAGTGTAAACTCCCGAATATCAGTACCATCGAGTAAAATACTCCCACGGTAGCCATCGTATAGCCGTGGAATCAAACTTACGATGGTTGATTTACCAGAGCCAGTTGAGCCAACTATTGCGACCTTTTCACCCTTGGAAACCGTAAAATTCACCGAGTCTAGCTTGGTTCCATTAGAGTCGTATGAAAATGACAAGTCTCTAAACTCGAGCTTTTCAGAAAAAGAAGCGAGCACCTGCTCACCGCCTTTGATAAAGAACTTTTCTTCTTCGTTTAGCAGCCCCTCTAACCTCTCCAAAGCTGCCGTACTTCGAGCAATACGCTTAGGAAAGTCAGATAAATCAATAATTTGTGGAATGGTCATTCGCAATATAAAGAAAAAGACTAGATAAGGCGTTACCGAACTAGGTACACCGGTCTTTGCAAAAATAAAAAAGCAGACTCCAGCCACCATCATCATCGCGATAAAAGTTAGGAAGTCTTTTAGATAAGGCTCTAAACCAGTAACACCTGACTCATTGATCGAAGTTTCTGCCAAAAGATCTACACTTTTACCAAAACGTTCGTTCTCTCTAGACTCTTTATTCAAGCTCTTAACCAGTGGGAGGCTTAAAATAATATTGGTAAGGGTCTGGTCAACATCGTCCCTAGCACGCTGGGTTCGACGAGAGCTTTCTCTGATCGACTCAACGACTTTAGATCCGCTGAACATAAATAACGGAAAAACAATAAGAGTCGCTAATGTGAGTGGCCAGGAAATCACCAACATCATTAAAGTCATAACGACAATTGTAAAGAAACTGTTTGAAGTAGCCTGGAAGTTTGCCAATTGGCCCGTCAAAGAGTCTGTAGAACTATTGATGGTAAGGTTCACGCGACTTAGACTAGTGTTATCAAAATAGAATTTACCAAAGCTTAAAACCCGTTTAAATATTTTCTTCTTAATTTTGGCATTAAACCGAATAATCTGACGTTGTGAAACAATGGAAATATAGAAAGATAAAATATTTTTGAGCAAATTCGCCCCCAATAGGGCAGCAGAAAGAAAAATAAAAATTGACATAGAGGTGTCTAAACTTAATCCAAGAACGCTTCGGGCAGCTTTGATATAAACTCTATTAGAAAGAAATAAAAAATCGTTTTGCACTAAGCCCTGAAGGATGGGAATCAGGAGATAGAGGCCTATACCTCTTAGCATGACGACAATTGCACTAGCAGAAACCGGACCTAAAAAAGACTTAAGGTGGATATCCATTTCTGAGAAAAAAGCCAGAACCCTGCTAATAATGCGGTAGTCACGAAGCAGCCATTTTGGTTTAAGTATGTCCATATACTTCTTCCCATTCACAAGCAGTATGTGTTGTATGAGTACCTTTTTGATTAAGCGGTTTTTCAGATATTAATGGAACCTGGGAAGAAAAACAATCACTGTCGAAATAGTTACGCTATTTCAGTTATCCTAACGCACAGGCCGATTTTCCCTGCCAAAACAGCCTTTGTACCTCTAAAGCAGCCACGCCTTCGTTAGCCCTAATAAACCAAAGATTTTCAGTGACATTGACCAACACCTGTCAAAACTTTAGACACTAAATCATCATAACAACAATAATAATACAAATAAAAACAACATCTTACAACTAAACCAAAATGGGCCTCACCTTGCATTATCGCCGGTAGGGCATTGCGCCCCCAACTTGAAGCGGACGTTGTTTTATTGATGAACCGGAGAATTGTTACAATGAGATTATCTCAGAAAGATCGAAGAAATTTGGCGTACCTTGTAAAGTCTAGGCTTGCTCCTTCATTAAAGGCAAAACTTAGACACGCCCCAATGGCAGTGATGATCACCGCTACCATCTGGCTAAGCCCAGAAGCATTGGCGCAGGTGTCAGATTCTGAAAGCAATCACGTCAAGCTCCAGCCGCAGTCAATCAGCCAAGAGAGCTCCCCAGCTGAAAAGGCATACAGCAAAGAAGACCTAAACCAAAAAAAGCCCGAGCCTGCTGTCACTATGGGCAAGAATGTTGGTGATCAGATTGTTTCTCTCATCAACTCAGTTGGCAAATCGAAAGACCTACCTAAACATACTTCTCGTCAACAGTCCGATAAGGATTATTTCGAAAAAGAAGCATTTGCATTAGAAAATGATGTGAACTCAGAAGCAAATGCCGATAATATCCGTGGTCAAATCAACACTGATACTCAAAAAACGGTTCAAAAAGAAACTATCGAGAGAACTGAAATCTGGAGAAGACTTAGTGGAGGTTTCGATTTTAAGTTAGATTTCGGAAAAATATTTGGCCGCAAGGGCAAAGAAACCAAGCAGCCGAAGAAGTCTAAAGGCCGAGTACGGTACGGACTTGTTTTAAAGGATATTAAACCCGATGCAGATCCTTCTAAGCAACGAGCATCAATTGGCTCCCCTTCCGACGAACTAAAGTATGCTGGCACGGCAGAGGTGGAATGGACTATCGGTCCCATTACTGAAGAGCAAAATGGTGGCCACAAAGTATTCCAATCAGACCCCGGAGTTTATG
>JANQHA010000143.1 GCA_028282865.1 Oligoflexales bacterium | reverse complement strand
TAACAACACTAACAGCAGTCGCTAAGATTCCAACCATCAATGACACCCGCGCACCGTATACAATACGGGTAAACATATCTCTTCCGAGATCGTCTGTACCAAGCCAATGCGTGCTGTCTGGCGGTACGGCTCCAAGTATCAAGTCAGTTTCTTCATAAGAGAAGGTTGTTAGCCAAGGAGCAAAGATAGCAATACAAGCGATTAAAATTAGATATACCAACCCGGCCACAGCTAACCTATTTTTTAGAAGCCGGCGCCAAGCATCCGCCCATAAACTAGTACCCTCTTCGACTGAAGGCTGATGGTCATCGATCAAAGGTTGTTCGCTAATAATATCAGCTCCAGCTCTAGTCATAGGACACCCTGGGGTCTAACACTGCATAAATCAAATCAACTATGAGATTTAATACTAACAGTAAAGTTGCAAATAGTAACACCATTCCCATAACGAGGGTATAGTCACGGTTCAATGCAGACTGTACAAAGAACCTCCCCAAACCGGGAATATTGAAAATTGTCTCGACAACAAAGGAACCTACCAAAATACCGGCTGTTGCTGGACCCAAGAAGGAAACCACAGGCAACAACCCACCTTTCAAAGTATGCCGAAGCATTATAGTAGAACCCTTCAAACCTTTGGCTTTTGCAGTTCTTATATAATCTTGCTTAACAACATCAAGCACACCACCGCGGGTCAATCGCGACACATAAGCGGCATACATTGTACCTAAACTTATCGCTGGCAGAACTATATCGCTAGGCTGTTCCCAACCAGAGACGTTGAACCAGTTTAATGTGATACCAAAGAGTAGAATAAATAACGGTCCGATAACAAACGATGGTAAACAAATACCTAAAAGAGAAATAGTCATTGGAACAAAGTCCCTTATACTATTCGGCTTACTTGCTGCTAAAACCCCAGCTGTAACCCCTAGAAATAATGCGTATATTAGCCCGGCAACCCCTAAACTAGCAGAGACAGCCCAGGTTTCAGAGATAATGTCGTTGACCGAATGGCTCGCATAACGAAAAGAGGGCCCAAGATCACCTTGCAATAAACTCTTCATATACCTCAGGTACTGCATATAAAGTGGCTCATCTAAGTGGTACCGGGCATTAATATTTTTTAAAACTTCTTCAGGAAGCTGACGATCGGTATCAAAAGGACCTCCTGGAGCCAAGCGCATAATAAAAAAGGTGATAGTTGCAACGGCAAGAAGAACCGGTACTATACCTAGTATTCTTTTTAATGCGTATCTATACACAACCTTCCCTCAATCCATCATCTCGCAAGCACTAAATTCTTTAAGAATAACCTATCCTGAACATTAGAAACATATTCAATTAACTTGCCATCATTGGTCTGCATCTTTAAATCCTGAGAAATCAAGCTCGTTTTAGTGTAGTAGTAAATTGGTAGAACCGGTAATTCCTCTAATAGAATTTTTTCCGCCTGCTTAAAGTATCCCAAGCGCTTTTTTTGGTCATCGGTTTTAGCAGCCAAGCGAATGTACTCGTCGTACTTAGTGTTTGACCAACCTGTTTGGTTATTACCGCCATTAGTGACCCACATATCTAAGAAGGTATTTGGGTCAGGATAGTCACCAATCCACCCTGCCCTAGAAATAGAATAATTTAGTTTTCTCTGGCTATCTAGGTAGACCTTCCACTCTTGATTATATAGTCCGATATTTATTCCTAAGTTTTTCTTAATCATTTGTTGAATCGCCAGAGCCACCTTCTTGTGCTTCTCGCTGGTATTAAAAAGGATATCAATCTTGGGAAAACCTTTACCGCCTGGATAGCCGGCTTCAGCCAGAAGCTTACGCGCCTCCTTCAAGCCCTCATTATTCAGACGAGTTGGTAGAGTAGGGGCATAGGTATAACCTCCAGTATTAGGAGGAGTAAAAGTAGTCGCCGGTTGTTCACCGCCTCGGGTGACCCTTTCGGCAATAAGCGTACGATCGATAGACAAAGCTATTGCACGTCTAACTCTCGGATCGTTTAGAGGCTTCTTAGTCACGTTAAATCTATAGTAGTAAACTCCAAGATAAGGGTCAGACCTATACGGGTGATACTTGTTCGGAGCCTTTTTAATCTGCCTTTTAAAAGTCGGGATTTTAAGAACTGGGACTTCATCGGTCTTGTGAAGCTTGCCAGCAAAAAAGGTCCTCTCCTCAGTATCTTCGTTTTCAATTGGATAAAACCAAGCTTCTTTAACTTTAACTAACTTCTTATTCCAGTAGTGCGGGTTAGGAACCAGCTTTATATGACTATTAAGCCGCCATTCCTTTAATACATATGGCCCGTTACTAACTGAAACGCCTGGTTTAGTCCACTTTTGACCGGGGTGCTTTTTTATGACATGCCTAGGCACCGGGTAAAGGGTGTGAAATGCAGTTAATCTAGTAAAAAACGGAGTAGGTTGTTCTAAAGTCACTACCAGCTTATGCTTGCCAACAGCCTTAACCCCAAGTTTTTTAGGATCTTTGATTTCACCGGCATTAAACTTTTTACCGTTCTTAATATAATAAAGCTGATAAGCATATTCTGATGCTAGTTTAGGAGAAAGCGCTCTTGCCCATGACCAAACAAAATCTTCTGCAGTCAGCGGAGTTCCATCGGACCACTTCGCATTTTTGCGAAGGTTGAACGTATAGGTAAGTCCGTCTTTGGATGTGCCCCACTTTTCCGCGACACCAGGCACGGCACTAAGCGTAACGGGGTCTAAACCAGTCAAACCTTCGTACATATTATCTAATATATGAGACTCTGGTACCCCAGTCGATTTAGATGGATCTAGCTCTTTAGGCTCGCCCCCGTTGCCAAGACGAACCACCTGTTTGGGAAGAGGCTTCGCGTTTTTTAAGTATTTGACAGTTGCTAGGGCTGGAATGCCCCAAAAAACGGTAATAAAAAATGAAAATAACAGTGCAAGCTTCATTTTATCAAATCTCCAAAGTTAGCTGGTGATGAATGATTTTACTCATAACCAAAATAACTTGTTTTTTGTAATAAAATCAATGGACTTTATGACATACCAGTATCAAAATACCTGTAAACAAGGTACCGAAAAGCGCAGCAAAATAGTTTTTACCAAGCAAATCGACCTATTACAAAGCTCAGCTTTGAACGGGTGTTTCTGTGAAACTGTAAGTCTAAAATAAAAAAAAAGCCCCAAACCCTTCTCCATTAATTGAGAACCTGTTAAAATATCTAGTATAATTAGATTTGTAGGTCTTTGAGACGCTGTGCCAGGAGGATTTTTAATGACGCTCACTAAAGACACTCTAGTAGAACTTATAAGGGACAAAGTAGGCTATCCTGCACCTGAAGCGAAAGAGATTCTTGAGATTATCCTCGAGGAAATCAAGCTTAAATTAGAAGAAGGGCAAGAGGTTAAAATTTCAGGATTTGGTAAATGGAGCGTCAAAGAAAAACGAGCTCGACCAGGTCGTAACCCTCACACAGGCGAACGCATCGAAATTTCGGCGCGGCGTGTAGTTACATTCAACCCCTCTGACAAGCTTCGCAATGCGGTAAACAAAAACGCTTCCGAGAGAGGTCAGGGCTAAGCAGTAGCCTATGGATTTTAAAATCTACACAAAGACTGGCGATAAAGGCGAAACGCGCCTTGCCTCCGGCCAAAAAGTTTCTAAAGACAGTAGCCGCATCGATGCATACGGACAAGTAGATGAACTAAACTCATCTATAGCATTGGTCCGCGATGAATTATTTAGCTGTGATCAAGAAAAATTTAAAGACCTTGTCGAAAAGATCCTAACCATCCAAAATGAACTCTTTGATTTAGGCTCAGAGTTGGCTACCCCAGTTTCGCAACTTAACCCCACTAAGCAGCAAGTTCTAACCGCAGAGCAATATACAAGGCTCGAGCAAGAGATAGACTCTTTTAGCTCAGAGCTTAAGCCACTAACAAACTTTGTACTCCCTGGTGGCCATAGAGCAAACTCATTAACCCACCTATCGAGAACCATTTGCAGAAGAGCGGAGCGAGCCTGCATAAAGCTATCCAAGCAAGAAGACGTCCGTAGTGAAGCGCTAATCTATCTAAACCGCCTGAGTGACTGGCTGTTCACGGCAAGTCGGGTTATCTCACACAGGCTCAATATTACCGAGATTATCTGGAACCCGCGAAAGTAATGTCAGTACCAAGGCTAAAAATACCACTTCCCATTGGTGTAAAAGTCGCGATTACCGTCATATCAATACTTTCGATTTTGACCTGGACTAGTTGGCAAAGCCTAAAATCGATTTCGGCACTTGCAACATTAAAGAAACCGCAGCTAAACCAAACAAATCAGATGACCAACCCCGATCACCACAAAATTAGACGTTCCATACAAAAGCACTTTCTAGGATACGGGGTTTATATACCCCTTGAAGACATTGTCCTACCTAAAGAATCTACTAATTCTCAGGATAAGCTCACTTTTCTCATGCGAAATGCATGCGGACAGGCTAAACTATACGTATGGGTTCCACTGAAAATTAGACTGCCTTATTTTGGCGGTAAGACTTGGGAGTGGTGTTGGAAACTAAACTAGACAATGAACCTAAGTCAAACTCACTTAAAATAATAGCAGGTGAGCGCAACGACGGGTCACCTCACATTGCTATAGATGATCAGCTTGAGAACATCTTAGCGTGGGCTCAAAGCAAGTTTGGTGATGACGAATTTATAGAGGCCAAAGAAGAGTTTTTCTTAAATAGTGGCAAAGTTTTTTACGATGATAGCTTTTATGAACAACGTATGGGCTATTTCCTTGATTACTTCCTACTCGAGAGACCTATAGAGAGCAAGCTCGAAAAGACTCCGTTCTCCGAATATATGCTACAACCCCAAGCAACTCCTTGGTCTTCAAAAGATGACAGCTTAAGAGACTTCTGCCACTCGCTCTTTCAAGTACTAAAGAATCAAGACAACCAGCTTTTAGTACTCGATTTGATTAATGACCAAAAAATTAAAATTATTGCTAGAAAAAACGAAAGCTTTACCGCCATTCAACGCAAAGACTTGCTACAAGGTTATATATATAAGTCTCAGAATCACTACTACCTTAGTCATGGCTTAGTATTCCACCCGACAAAACTTAGCCGGTTCATTAAAAAAGAAATAAAGAAGTCAAAGAACAGTAGTAGTTTTAACCGGTTAAAACTACTACTAAGCCTTGCAAAACAAAACCTAAAATACCTTCGACATATACACGTAGATCCCAAAAGGATCTATGCAGAGCTATTTAGTGCTTAACTGATTAAGTTAGGGGCTTTTTTTCCGATAAGTCTTAAG
>JANQHA010000577.1 GCA_028282865.1 Oligoflexales bacterium | reverse complement strand
AGTGTCTCTGAGGCATTCGCTGACATATTAGCCTTTTACTCGGAACGCGGTGATGTCCATAGCTTAGCGAACCTTACTTGCTTAGGCCAAAATCGAAATATTCGTAATGCTTTTTTCACCGATGACACCGCAAAGCACCTTACCTCTGAGGTTTTACACCAATTATTCGAAAAGAAAAGAAGTCCGGGAAACTCTTGTGATAAAGTGAACTTTTCTGATCCTCATATTACGGGCGCGGTTTTAGCTTTTGTGTTATACCAAATATTTGAAATCGCGGTTCCCGAAACCGATTCTACTGCGTCGATAGATGGTCGAATGTCTCTTGAGGTAAGCGATGAAAGATACCGTAGGTCTGTTCGTTGGGTCGGGTCTTACTTGCAGCAGCTACAAAAAATAAGAAGGTCTTCTTCGTCGGAACTAAAGGGCACTCAACTATTCGAACCGATGGTTCCGGCTATTGCACAAGCGATAAGCGGGCTAAACTTATCTAACTCGCAAAAAACTCAGATTTGCGAAAAAGCCACAAAATTGTTACCTATCTTTAATGAAGAGCAATTGAGCCCTGTGTGTAGATAGGTCCCCTATCGTTAGGAGCATATGAGTCGTAGTGGATTGTTGTTAGTAAACCTAGGTACCCCCAGTGAGCCCACGCTATCAGCGGTAAAAACTTACCTTAGAGAGTTTCTAAGCGACCCCAGGATCATCGACATACCGGCTCTGTTTAGGTTTCTGCTAGTAAACCTTATCATTGTGCCATTTAGGAGCCGAAAATCTCTCGCTGCATACTTAAAGATTTGGCAACCCGAAGGATCACCGCTGCTTTTCTATAGTCAGCGCTTCAAAGACAAGCTAACAGCCAAGTTGAACAGGCAATATGATATTCAGATTGCCATGCGCTACGGTTCACCGTCAATCAAGGACGCGCTTAAGCGGTTTGAAAAAAAGGGAATTGATCGAATTAAAGTCGTTCCAATGTTTCCGCAGTACTCGAGTGCGGCCTGGGGATCGGCTGTTGCAAAAGTTTATGAAGAAGCAGCGTCTAGCTGGAACTCTCCTACAGTAAGCGTAACACCCCCATTCTATAGCAACGATCAATACATCGCAGCGATCTGCCAAAATATCAAGCCGTTCCTAGATCAATATAGCTACGAAAAGATTCTAATAAGTTTCCACGGGCTTCCCGAGCGCCATATACTCAAAAGTGACATCACTAAAAAAAATTGCAAACTAGACAATTGCTGCCATAGTGACGGTCCACAAACACCGTACTGCTATAGAGCGCACTGTTTTAAAACGGCTAAACTGATCAGCCAACGGCTAGGAATTTCAGACAACCATTATCAGGTCTGCTTTCAGTCCCGCCTCGGTCGATCCGAGTGGCTAAGGCCTTACATGGACCATTTAGTAGAAGAGTGTATAGAAAAAGAGACGAAGAATATTTTGGTCATTTCACCATCGTTTGTCGCAGACTGCCTAGAAACAATTGAAGAAATAGGAATTGCTGCGAAAGAGTCGTTTCTGAATAACGGTGGGCTGCGTTTTGACGTAGTACCGGCGTTAAATGATCACGACCACTGGGTAGACGCATTCACAGATATTATTGATCACTAGGCCAGCTTATGACTGCCCGTCATTACCTCGGACTTCGCGAATAATACTTGGACCGATATTGGCCTTTCGATCGCGCCCCATAAACATAACGGATAGTTCGAGAAGGTAGCTAGCATCGTCTTCTCGGTTGTCATATTTCTTCTGCCTCTGAAAAGCGAGCGCCCAACAATCACTCGGAGAGGAGTAAACCGCTCCAAGTATCGTTTGATAGTCTGAAACCACACCAACTTGATTCTCTTCGGCAAGGGCTGATGTATCCCTTATCCGCCGACCAAGCCAAGCACTAAGTGTGAAATAAGGTATAATCCCTGATTTAATTTGAACATACTGCTCTTGAGTTCTAACAAATACAACTCTACGAAGATTCTGCACGTACTTGGGGTCATCTCCAACCTTATAGCCCAAATCAAATTTGGTCTCATAAACCTGAGGTAGGCCCAGGGTCAGCTCTTGCTCGACCACTCGCTGCAAATAAATATTGTAACGCATTTTATTAGTTAAGCTGCTGTTAAAGGCAGAGATAGTGGTGGTAGATTTAGGCTCACTCCAAGGCTGAGGCAAGCCTACCTCTCCTGTATCAGGATAATTTCTGGGGTCCGAAATACGTTTTTTCTTGGTCTCTTCGCGACGCTCAGCCCGGTCAAAATCGTAGTTGATATCGGCATCAAACGTAACGATCCGGCTTTTGTCTCTTTCTGTGAGTCGGTAGCGGTTTACGTACCACTCTTTATCCTCTTCATCAAACATCTTCTCAAAGCCCAACACAGGTTGATCGAGGCTATAGATGAGTTCGCGCCTAGCACGCTCTCTATAGCTCAAACCTTCTGTACCAGGAGCGGTTGATTTCTTGCCTAAAACCTTTTCCCAACCGCGTTTAAATAAATCCCAGGTATGAGAGGTGCTCAGACCAATCCTTTTATGCTGCACCATCGTATCTTCGTCAGGGACATCGCTATCACCTTCGTATTCAAACCGGTCGCCAGCAAAATAAACCAACTCTCCCTGATCATCAAAGCCTCCATTACTATTCTCGACCTGATAGCGAGAGCGGCCATACACTCCCGTTCGTTTAACCTCTGGCCTTACTGAAAAAGTAAGAGCCCAGTTCATATAGTGACGCAGGTGGTTTGATCCAAAACTATCGGAGCTTTGAAATATTCCTGGCATCTCGCCATCACCATCAATCGGAAGATTGACCGTTACACCGGTCCGCCAACTTTCAATCCTACTTCCCGGATGACTTAGTTTACTGTGCCGGATCTTTCGAACCTCCCAATCAAGGAATTGATCGACTTTGACAATTCCCGTCGAATAAAGCGGAGATGTTTGATCAAACTTGATCTGCTGCCAGTCGCCTCGGCCTAAGGTATAGCCCATTCCAGTGAGCTCTTCCGGGCGATCCGAAGTATCACCTTG
>JANQHA010000467.1 GCA_028282865.1 Oligoflexales bacterium | reverse complement strand
AACTAAGAGACTGGTTATTTTCCCGACAAAGGTACTGGGGAGAACCTTTGTCGGGAAAATAACCAGTCTCTTAGTTTGTAGGTAGTTTTTTTCTTTCCTAGTTTTTTTGACTCTAACCAGTCAATGACTTTACTAACGGCCTCTTCTTTTTCAAGGCCATTTAGAAAACCGGAGTTGATAAGCTTGCCTAATCCTGAGTAGGCCTGATTACAGATATCAGCCTCTTTTGCGTCAATAACCTGTTTTATCTCAATATCAAATAGCTTGGCGAATTCGTAGTCGCGCTGGTCGTGGGCGGGAACCGCCATAATTGCTCCGGTCCCATAAGATGCTAAAACATAGTCGCTGATATATATCGGAATTTTATCTTGGTTCACTGGGTTCACGGCATAGCTGCCAATAAAAATTCCGCTTTTTTTATTAGACGAAATACGATCACGCTCTGACTTAGACAAGGTCTGTTGGATATACTGATCTACTTGGGCACTTTGCTCAGGGGTAGTCAACTCTGTGACTAACTCATGTTCAGGGGCAAGGACCATAAAGGTAGCTCCGAAAAGAGTATCGGGTCGGGTAGTAAATATCGTTAGCTCATGATCAAGGCCGCTAATTTGAAACTTAACTTCCGCTCCAACTGACCTGCCTATCCAATTTCTTTGCTGGGCTTTTATAGATTCCGGCCAATCAAGTTCCTCTAGGTCTTCTAACAGCCTCTCGGCATATTCGGTGATTTTAAAGACCCATTGTCTCATAGGCTTTTTAATGACAGCAAACCCTCCGACCTCTGATTTACCGTCGATCACTTCTTCGTTCGCTAATACGGTTCCTAACTCGGGACACCAGTTGACCGGAGCGTTAGATTCATACGCAAGCCCTTTTTTATACAGCTGTAGAAAAATCCATTGTGTCCATTTGTAATAGTCGACTGACGTTGTATCTATTTCTCGGTCCCAATCATAAGAGAGGCCTAACGATTGGATCTGTTTTCTAAAGTGATTGATATTCTTATCGGTGGTATCTCTGGGGTGAGTCCCTGTTTTAACCGCGTATTGCTCTGCTGGTAGTCCGAATGCATCCCACCCCATTGGGTGTAAAACGTTGAAACCATTCATTCTTTTAAATCTAGCGATAATATCAGTGGCTGTATAGCCTTCGGGGTGGCCTACATGCAAGCCAGCGCCCGATGGGTAAGGGAACATATCTAAAATATAGTACTTCGGTTTAGAAGGCGACTCGGTGGTAGCAAAGGTTTTTTGATCTAGCCAAATTTTTTGCCATTTTTTCTCGATTATATTCGGAGTATATGTTCCAGTAGGTTTGCTGCTTTCAAGCATATAGAGGATTACCTTATCAAACTAGTTGAACTCTCGTTTATATATAACAGGCTTGGTGTCGCGGTAAAGAAAAATTAACCGCTATATTATTTCAAGCTCCCTACTATATTAGAGATAATTGTAAACACCTAGTTATAGTTGAATTTCAGCAGGAGTAGAAGTGAAAAAGCATAACAAACTACTTGACTTAATATATGACGAGGATAAGTATTTTTCTCTTCCCGTTGAAGTCACTGTTTCCGATTTAGTCTCGCTAGGTATCAGCCTTGAAAATCCTATGCCGATAGTCTTGTTAGGGCAAGGCGGCAATTATCATGCTTTTTTTGACTCTTATCAGGTCGCACAAATTTTCAGTGGCAGCGCCGATGGAAGCTCGCTGCTAACCAACATCATTACACCATATAGCACTAGTATTAGCAGTGATTTCGAACTCGAAGCTACCATGATGCTTCTGATTAACCTTGATGCTTCGTGTATTCCGGTAGTCGATGAAGGCAAGGTTAAGGGAGTGCTTGGTCGCTGTGCGCTGACTGAGGCCCTATGTGGAGTTTATCGGGAGGCAAAGCAGCAAAACCTTAGACTGGAAGGACAGCTGAAAAACGCTCGGGATATGATGTCGTTTTTAGTTCATGACTTAAGAAACCCG
>JANQHA010000458.1 GCA_028282865.1 Oligoflexales bacterium | reverse complement strand
GGACCACTCTTGTCAGTGGCATTGATCAAGCAGCTATCAAGAAGATTTTGACGTTTTTTAGCAACATAGTTTCTAAGATCAGACCTACTAAGGTATGTTTGGTTACATCGCTGATAAGCATTTCCCGAAAGGAGAATTTCACCACCGGCATTTATAAAGGCAGTCTGCATCTCCATAGGTATCGTTTTTAAATACTGCTCGACTCTACCAATATACTTATTCTGCACCTCAACTGTAAGAGCTTGGTTAACTTTAGATCCAAAGTGTATAAGGTTCTCACTCTTCCATCGTGGGTCTAATTTACCTTTGCTATTGCTACAACTATTAACTCGAACCGTGTCGCCAGCAGCGAAGTTATCTAGCGTCTTTACCTTGGTTGAATCGGTTGAAGGTTTGCAACCATAGCCAAAAACCAAAATAGAAGTGGTGACGGCTGAAAATCGACATAAAAAACGATTCATAGTTATTCCTCGAACTTTACACATGAAATTAATGATCGGTAGACTTATCGGATGAATTTTAAAAGACTTTAGGCGAAATAATCAGATGTTACCAACCGTTGTTGGAGTTTCTGACACAACTGGAAATTAAGGTTCGCCGGGGATAAAATTTCAATCACAAGTGGTATGAAAAGGACCAGCATCAGCTGGTCCAATCATTCATTGCTTCGCATTCCATTGCAGAATCCATAAGAGTGGGGGGACACTTCTGGGGATATGGGATATTAGCGTCCAATCCTTGGACGCTAAGCCTTACGGTATACTAACTACACCCGGTGGTAGAGCCACAGGTATCACACTTCAGACAGGAGCCGTTGCGCAATAAGGTAAATGAAGAGCATTCCGGACAGGGGTCCCCCTCATAACCTTTCATACGAGCTTCTGTGTACTTCATAGTGTATTCATCGAAGTCTTTCTCCGAGTAGGCCACCGCAATCTTCGGTTCATCATCGACAGCTGGGGCGCCATCAGTCGATACTAGTGCTGAAGCAGTGGTCGCTGGAGACACCTGAATCTTATTAGCGTCATCTATCGCAGGAGCCGCCACCTTCGGAGGCTGCTGAGTCTTAGGCTTGGCAACGTTTTCAACTTCTTCTGGTCTTACATGCGCCAAGTCATGCCGCCCAAGGTAATTGATCGCTAAATCGCGAAACAAGAAGTCAACGATCGGGGTCGAACGTTTGACGTTGTCATGACCAGTGACCAAGCCATTAGGCTCAAAACGAGTGAAGGTAAAGGTGTCGACAAACTCTTCTAGCGGTACGCCATATTGCAAGCCAAGGCTAATTGATACGGCGAGGCAGTTCATAATACTTCGAAGCAAAGTCCCTTCTTTGTTGATATCAAGGAAGATTTCGCCAAGCTTGCCGTCCTCATACTCTCCGGTCCTCAAATAAACTGAATGGCCGCCGATTTTTACCTTTTGCGTGTATCCGGATCTGCGACCTGGAAGCGGTCGTCTGGTGCTGATATACTTCTTGACGATCTGCTCACTAACAATCTTAACCTTCTCATTAGTACTCAAGTCATCATCACGGAAAATTTCATTCCAATCAGAATTACTAACATTGAGAGGTTGGCTAAGCTTTGATCCATCACGGTAAAGAGCATTCGCTTTGATCATCTTACTCCATGACAGCTGGTAAGCATTCTTTACATCATCGAGAGTCGCTTCATAAGGTAAGTTAATAGTCTTACTGATTGCACCAGAGATAAAAGACTGTGCTGCAGCCATCATTTCAATATGGTTTTGATAAGAGATGTACCTTGTCCCTTTGGTCCCACACTTATTGGCACAATCAAATACTGGCAGATGCTTATCCTTGATGTGGGGGGCACCTTCCAAAGTCATCGTGCCGCAGATATATTCATTAGCTGCAGCGATTTCATCCTTAGTAAAACCGATCTTATCTAAAATATTTAAATCAACTTTCTTAAGGTCATCATCCGTAAGCTTAAGAGTATTTTTGCAGAACTCTTCACCAAGGCTCCATTTATTAAACGAGAAACTGATATCAAAAGACTGTTTAAGATCTTTATTGATGTTAGCAATCAACTCATCGGTGAAGCCTTTTGCTTTCAAGGTTTCTTCATTGATAAAAGGGGCGCCTTGCAAAGTCCCATGGCCAACACAGTAAGCCACCATCTCTTTTATCTGCTCTTCATTGTAGCCAAGCCGACGCAATGCAGGCGGGATCGAATGATTAATAATCTTAAAGTAGCCACCACCAGCTAACTTCTTAAATTTGACCAAAGCAAAATCTGGTTCAATACCGGTGGTATCACAGTCCATCAATAGCCCGATAGTACCGGTAGGTGCAATCACGGTGACTTGAGCGTTACGGTAGCCACACTCTTTACCTAAAGCATAAGCTTCATCCCAACATTTTTTCGCCGCTTCAGAGAGAACAGCAAACTTTGAGTCCTTTTTTAGAAGCTTATGATCAATAGCAATAGGTTTAACCGTAAGCCCTTTGTACTCGCCCTTATTATGCGCAGCCATACGGTGATTGCGAATGACTCGAAGCATATGTTTTTTATTACTTTCGTAGCGTGGGAAAGCCCCTAATTCAGATGCTAATTCAGCACTGGTTCGGTAGGACTCGCCGCACAAAATTGCAGTAACCGCACCAGTAATCGCTACAGCCTGCTTTGAGCCATAAGGCAGTCCCATCTGCATCAACATCGCACCAATATTGGCATAACCTAGGCCAAGGGTTCGGTAGTCCCAGCTACGCCGGGCAATAGATTGACTTGGAAACTGAGCCATCTGTACTGATATATCTAAAATCGTAGTCCAAATTCTGGTTGCGTGGATAAATCCATCAACATCGAAGGTCTCAGTTTTAGAGTCGTAAAACTTCATCAAGTTTAATGAAGCAAGGTTGCATGCGGTGTTATCTAAAAACATGTATTCAGAACATGGGTTTGATGCATTGATCCGACCATCTGCTGGGCAGGTATGCCATTCATTAATAGTCGTATCAAATTGAACACCTGGATCCGCGCAAGCCCAAGCAGCATAAGCGATATCGTCCCAAAGTTTCGAAGCATCAAGTTCTTTGGCAATTTTTCCATCGATGCGGTAACGTAGTTGCCATTTGGCATTTTTAGCGACTGAATCCATGAAGTCATTTGAAATTCTAACGGAGTTATTAGAGTTCTGTCCCGCAACAGTGGCATAAGCTTCGGAGTTCCAATCGGTATCGTAAGTCTTAATGTCCAAACTGGTGACGCCTTGCTTCGCTAAATCAATCGCCCTTTGCATATAATTAAGCGGAACAAAGGCTTCATTAGCCTTTTTCATTGCAGCCTTAAGCTCTGGGTTAGTCTTTGGCGAATAAAGGTCATCTTTCTTGGCGGCATCAACTGTTTTAGTACACGCGGCCAATATGTCGTTCATATGATTTTCAAGACTTTTAGAGCCAGCGACTAGAGCAGCCACCTTCTCTTCTTCGACAACCTTCCAGTTAATAAACTCTTCGATATCTGGGTGGTCCAAGTCTAAACAAACCATTTTTGCTGCTCGTCGGGTGGTGCCACCACTCTTAATAGCGCCTGCAGCACGATCTCCGATACGTAAAAACGACATTAAGCCGGAGGAAATACCGCCACCCGATAACGTCTCACCCGCACCGCGGATATTACTAAAATTGGTACCGGTCCCGCTGCCAAACTTAAACAAGCGCGCTTCGCGGGTCCAAAGATCCATGATTCCGTTTTCATTTACCAAATCATCATCGACAGACTGGATAAAGCAAGCATGCGGCTGTGGGCGCTCGTAAGCTGACTTCGAGCGTTGTAATTTATTAGACTTAGGATCGACATAATGATGACCTTGAGGCTTACCTTTAATACCGTAAGCGTAATAAAGGCCGGTATTAAACCACTGCGGACTATTTGGCGCGCACATTTGCCGAGCTAGCATATAGCAAGTATCGTCGTAAAAAGCGGCAGCATCCTCGTCTGTACTAAAGTAGCCGTAACGCTTGCCCCAATCAGTCCAGCACCCTGCTAGCCGGTGAAAAACCTGACGGCTATCGGTCTCAGAGCCAATTT
>JANQHA010000436.1 GCA_028282865.1 Oligoflexales bacterium | reverse complement strand
AAATGCTAATGCACTCACTTCCAGTACTAATATTTTTGTTCATATTTATATTTTTCATGCGCCAGCTGCAAATAGGTGGTGGCAAGGCAATGTCCTTCGGTAAAAGCCGCGCTAAGCTTCTCAACGAAAACGAAGCAAAAGTAACGTTCAAAGATGTGGCGGGTATTGAAGAAGCAAAAGAGGAACTAGAGGAAATAATAGATTTTCTTCGGGACCCCAAAAAATTCACTAAGCTGGGCGGGCGTATTCCAAAAGGAGTTTTGCTGATCGGACCTCCTGGTACTGGAAAAACTATATTAGCGAGAGCTGTAGCAGGCGAAGCTGGAGTACCGTTTTTCAGTATTTCCGGCTCCGATTTTGTCGAGATGTTTGTCGGCGTCGGTGCTAGCCGTGTCAGGGACCTCTTTGAGCAAGCCAAGAAAAATGCACCGTGTATTATTTTTATCGATGAGATTGATGCCGTAGGACGTCATCGTGGAGCTGGTATGGGAGGCGGTCACGATGAGCGTGAGCAAACACTAAACCAATTATTAGTTGAGATGGATGGCTTCACTTCTAACGAAGGCGTTATCTTGGTCGCCGCGACCAACCGAGTAGACGTTCTAGACCCAGCCTTACTTAGACCAGGCCGATTTGATCGTAGGGTTATGGTCGGTACGCCTGACCTACTTGGTAGAGAAGAAATCCTCAAAGTACACACTCGTAAATCACCACTAGCAGATGGCGTCGAACTTAAGACAATCGCTCAAGGCACCCCAGGATTTTCTGGCGCAGACTTGGAAAACTTGGTAAATGAGGCTGCTCTCATTGCGGCACGTGCCGACTGCAAAGAAATTACGAACCATCACTTCGAACTCGCTAAGGATAAGGTGCTTATGGGCCCCGCGCGTAAAAGTATGGTTTTTGGTGAGAAAGAGCGCAAAGTAACTGCATATCACGAAGCAGGGCACGCAATCGTAGCCAAAGCTCTACCGGAAGCAGACCCAGTTCATAAGGTAACGATTATGCCTCGCGGTATGGCACTCGGAGTCACAATGCTACTACCCGAAGAGGATCGCCTAAGTTTATCAAAGAAGCAGGCCGAAGCCACTATAGCCTATGCTATGGGAGGCCGAGCAGCTGAAGAAATGATTTTTGGCCATTACACTACTGGCGCTAGCGACGATATTAAGAAAGCTACTGACATCGCTCGCAAGATGGTCTGCCAATGGGGAATGAGCGAAGCGCTAGGCCCGCTAAACTATGGAGAAAAAAATCCTGATCCATTCCTCGGAAGAGATTTTGGCAAACAAGCTCATTATTCCGAAAGAACTGCTGAAGAAATTGATACTGAGGTTCGTAAGATCATAAACACTCAGTATGAGAGGGCGACAGATATTCTGACTAAAAATAAGTCTCTGTTAGAGAAACTGTCAGAAGCGCTAATCATTAAAGAAACTGTCGAACGTGAGCAGCTGGTTCAGTTGTTTAGCGGGAAAGATTTAATCACAGATGACGATCGCGAACGTTATAAAGCTGCTATGAAAGAAAAAGAGGAAGCACTAAAAGCAAGCCAACTCTCAGAGGCAGCTAAAACACAGAGCTCCGAGAAGGAAGCTAAACCGACAATATCTTCGCCGCTTCCTCAAGGAACCTAAGGAGATTTAACAGGAGTTGAAAGCGCAGATTATGGGGGTCGTTAATGTAACCCCAGATTCCTTCTCCGACGGAGGGTCTTACTTAGACCCAGAGCATGCGATTCAACACTGCCTTAGTCTTATAGAGGACGGTGCTGACATAATCGATATTGGAGCGGAGTCATCAAGACCCGGCTCAGCACCAGTGAGCCCAGAGACCGAATGGCAGCGGCTGGGTCCCGTTTTAGATAAGCTGTCAGAGCTAAAGCTATGTAGCAAGCTTAGCATCGACACAAGACATGACCAAACTATGCTTCGAGCAGCAGAATATGGAATTGGTTGGATCAATAATATTGCTGGACTCGCCAGGGATGAAACCATGAAGCATTTAGCTAACAAACAAAATTTAAAATACATCGCAATGCATATGCGTGGTTTGCCATCAAGCATGCAGAGGTCACCACTAAAAGGCCCCGAAGCGGTCTATGAGGTCGATAAAAGTCTTTCATCATACTACGGTAAGCTCAAAACACTTGGATTTTCTGATGATCGAATCTATCTAGATCCAGGTATTGGTTTTGGTAAAGATGACCAAGCAAACTTTCAACTACTAGGTCATACCTTAAAACTAGCAAAGAAGCGGAATGTTCTGATTGGCGTTTCGCGCAAATCTTTTATTGGCCGGGCTCTAAATATTGACAACCCTGTAGAAAGAGATGCTGCTTCGAAGATGTTAGAGCTTGGGCTAGCACTAGGAGGAGTTAGCATTATTCGCACTCATCAGGTAGGCACATTGAAATTGCTGTTTAACAACACCATGGGGATAGTGGAGAACTGAAAATAAATGATCGAATTATTTGAACATTTTAGTTTCTGGTCCATCATAGACATCCTGATTATCGCAACGATTTTGTATAACCTTCTAGTGCTTATGAGAGGCACCAAAGCTATGCAAATGATTAGCGGTATCGCAATTATTTTTGGAACTATTTTTGTTTTCACCCAATTCTACCCGTTAAATACGCTAAAATGGATGATGAACAAACTATACCCCAGCTTCATTGTAGTATTGGTAGTCCTATTTCAAGACGATATCCGTAGAGTATTAAGCGGCATGGGCAGAAAATCATTTTTAGCAAGCGGAGAGAATATATCTTCGAGGGCATTACTAGATGAAATCACCCGCGCGGCGTCAGCGTTAGCAGCTCAGAGAATTGGCGCCTTAATTACTATAGAACGGAACATCATTCTCAGCAGATACGTCGAAGTAGGTATTTTGCTTGATGCGAGGGTTTCAATGGAAATCTTGCAGGCGATCTTCCACCCGACCTCGCCAATTCATGACGGAAGCATCATCATTCAACAAGGACGTATTTCAGCAGCTGGGTGTTTTTTACCTTTGACTAGAAATGATGATATCGACCCGAACTTAGGAACACGTCACCGGGCAGCAATTGGTATCACACAGGAGACTGATGCTCTAGTGGTGTTGGTATCTGAGGAGGGCGCGTCCATCGCACTCGTGGTGGACGGAAAAGTATCAAGAGGACTATCTCCAAAAGAACTTAGGAAAGCGCTAAGAAATCTTTTAAGCGCAGGATCTTCACCGAAAGAAAAAAAAGTAGATACAAAAAAAGCCAAAGGCTTTGGCAATTGGGCTTTACTAAATAAAATGAACTTATTTAGACAAAACGATGAGAGCAAAGGGTAAATGATTCAAAGATTTCTTGGAATAATTTTTAGAAATTTCTGGCATAAGCTTGGCTCGGTGTTATTGGCGATAATTATCTGGAGTATCGTTCAAGGTGAAGAGATAATTGAGTTCAACCGCCGCATTAAAGTCGATATCAGTGTAGCCAACGGCTATGCCCTAAAAGGAAAATCATTTCGTTACCTAGACGCCACCGTACGCGGGCCGAGAGTGCTACTAGGTGAGCCAAGCAACCTGCCACTGGAAGCAAAAATCTATATACCCTCTGACCAAACCGGCAACCTTGAAATTCCCTTTGACACTAGATACCTCAAAGACTGGGACAGCCGAATTAAAATCACCGTCCGAGACGCCTACATCTCCGTCTTCGTTGACGAAGAAATAACCAAAGAAGTCCCGGTAAGAGAGGTGCTTCAGGGAGCACCGGCAGAAGGACACTTCATTGAAAAAATCATCATAAACCCAGATAAGATCAAGGTTAAGGGCATCAAAAGCGAAGTAGCGAAACTAAGTGAAATCACAACTCAACCTATTGATATTAGTAACTTGCAGCAGAGTAAATCATTGGAAGTGACTTTGGTAACTCCACCTAGCCTGGGAACAAATGCTCTTAGCTCAGACTTAGCTAAAATAAAGCTTCAGCTTGGGGACTCAAAAATAAACAAACGATTTACCTCTATTCCGCTTGAAGTCGTTGGCAACGAGTACCAGGCCTCTGCGAGGCCAAAATTTGTATCCATCGTAATTCAGGGTACGCCAGGCGTACTCAGCTTCGTCAATAAAGAGGATCTTAGAGCTTTTGTGGAGCTAACCAACATGAATCCAGGACGTTATGAAAAAGAGATCCAAGTAAAAATACCCCCGAACACAGTACTTATTGAAACTTTCCCGCAAAAAGGAAATATTCATATAACCAATAATAAGAAGGTTAATTAAATGAATAGACTTTTTGGAACAGACGGCATTCGAGGCACGGCCAATATTCACCCGATGTCGGCTGACACAATATTAAAACTAGGACAGACAATCGGTTTATATTTTCGCCGCCATCATGCTAACCCTAAAATACTTATTGGGAAAGATACCCGAAGAAGCGGCTACATGTTAGAACAAGCTCTCGGGGCTGGAATTTGCTCGGTCGGCGTCGACGTCAAGCAGCTCGGTCCATTGCCCACTCCTGGTATCGCCTACCTCACAAGGGGCCTTAGGGCCTGTGCTGGGATTGTGATTTCAGCCTCTCACAACCCATTTCAGGATAACGGGATCAAAATCTTCAATGAAGATGGTTATAAACTGCCAGACGATATCGAAGATGAGCTAGAAACAATGCTATCTGAGGACTTGTCAAAGTACATTCAAACGGGCGCACTGATTGGCGCCGCTAAAAGAATCGATGACGCCAGAGGTCAATACGCCGTATTTTTAAAAGAGCAATTTCCAAAAGACCTTTCTCTCGAGGGTCTTAGAGTCGTTTTGGACTGTGCCAATGGAGCGTCTTACCGAGTCGCGCCAAAAGTATTTGAGGAACTCGGTGCAGAAGTGTTTACGACCGGAGTTGCTCCAAACGGTCGTAACATAAACCAAGGCTGCGGAGCTCTCCACCCCACAAATTTAGCAGAGCAGGTAAAGCTTTATAAAGCAGATATTGGGCTCGCATTTGATGGTGATGCCGACAGACTTATTGCGACCGATGAAAATGGTGCCATGGTCGACGGCGACCACATTATGGCGATATGCGCGACCGATTTAATGTCAGAACAAAAACTGAGCAAAAACACCTTAGTCGCGACCATTATGAGCAATATGGGGTTGGATCTAGCTCTCGCTAAGGTCGGTGGCAAGGTCATCAGAACCAAGGTCGGTGATCGGTACGTGGTAGAAGAAATGAGAAAGAACGATTATAACCTCGGCGGCGAACAGTCCGGACATCTGATTTTTCGTGATAAAAACACCACAGGTGACGGAATACTTGCTGCGCTGCAGCTGCTCAAAGTTATGGTGTCGAAACAACTCCCGTTATCTGATCTAAAAATGTGTATGGAGCACCTACCACAAATCCTTAAAAATATAAAAGTTGATAAAAAAGTTCCTCTAGAACGGTTACCGCAGCTATCAAAACTTATTTCTGGAATTGACCAAAAGCTTGGAAAAAAAGGTCGGATTGTTTTCCGTTATTCTGGCACGGAAAATCTAGCAAGAATTATGGTAGAGGGCGAAAGCCAAGCTGACATCGAGAAATATGCTGATGAGATCAGTGACCAGGCAAGAGAAGAAATCG
>JANQHA010000422.1 GCA_028282865.1 Oligoflexales bacterium | reverse complement strand
AAATATGAAAATTCACCAACTTTTCTGCTTTTATATAAGCCGCTATGAGAGCCGTCTGCTTCGCAGTCAAATGCCTATTTTTCAATGCCCGATCACGAGCCTCACTCTGATAATTGGTTTCACAAATCAGTAGCTCGACATGATTCATCAATCTATCGATCCTTTTAATATTATCCCAACTAAACACACAGTCAGTTACATAGCCAACCATCCTCGGTGTAGAGTACTGCAAAACCTCCGCAGCGAGATCACCGACCTTCCACGGGTTGCCGGCCACCTTGATCACCTCAGAATATCTGTTCTCACTCACATGAAGCTGCAACTCCTTAACCCAAGGTCCCGGTGTCAGACCGAGCCTCTGCGCCTCGTCAACTTTAAATACAAATTTAATACCACCTTGATAAAGGTAGGCGACAGAATCTATGCCATGATCTAAACAAACAGCTTCGATACGAGCTTCATCAGAAAAATTAGCTAAAAAAGCTTGAGGTCTGCTAGGAAGTGGGCACGATGAAGAGCTCAAAACCGGATCACTTCGAGAGGTTTCATGCAACTTAAAACCATCGGAGTTATTCAAAGAAAAATGTTGGCAAACCCCATCCCGATCAACTTCATGAATAAAGTATTGAATCTGATCATCGTCAATAAGATTCCAAGTATAGCCCTTAAGACGACTTTGAATTTGCGTAGCAACCCCATAAGGGCCGCAAAAATGTATTGGTTTGCTATCTGTCAGCGTTGCACGGAGTAAAGTGTCAAAACCGATAAAGTGATCTAAATGAGTATGGCTAATCATCACAACACGGACTTTTAAAAGCTGGCGATGACTTAAGGGTGTCAGCGTGCCTAAATCAAATAAGCAGGCATCACCTGATTTGAGGGATCTTAAGTAGACACAAGGATCGCCACCAACTCCGTTGACCAAGCTAAATTCAAATGTCCCTCGAACTTGTGTATCCATGCTAGAGTTCTGGAAGAATGATGTTTTTATCCGCACCAAGAACTTTGGTAATCAAAGCGACTCGAGTCCACATTCCATTTCTTTCTTGGCGCCAATACTTAGCCCTGCGATCATCATCAATACGGGGATCTATTTCTTTCCGGCGTGGCATAGGATGCATAATAACAGCTTCAGGCTTAATGATATCTAGGCAATCGTAGGTCAGATGATAGTTTTCATAATTTACTGGCTTCTGCTCACCGGCAATATCATACTCATCCTGTACTCGGGTCATATATATCGCATCGGCGGATTTTAAATGCTCGCGAAATTCAGTGGACTCTTCAAACCGAACTCCTTTTTCAGTCAAGTGCTTCCTTAGGTCATCAGAAATTGAAAAGTCTTTAGGAGAAGAGAAAATCATTTTAACATCTTTATACAAAGCTAATAGGCGAGCTAAAGACCTTATGGTTCGGCCTCGCTTAAGATCACCCACCATAAGAACGGTTTTACCATCGATGCCACCATTCTTGCGGAATGACCTAGCCAAGGTATAGATGTCTAACAAAGCTTGGGTCGGGTGTTCATCTGGGCCGCTACCAGCATTGATAATAGGAACCGGCCTAGGCGTGTCATCAAGTAGTTTAGCAATCTCATCACACAAACCTGGAACAGGAGTTCTCATAATAATCAAATCTACGTAGCTAGAAAAAGTTCTCAGAGAATCGTTAATGCTTTCCCCTTTGCGCTCCGAACTCGTCGATGAGTCTCGGATCTCACTAGATGCAACCCCCAAGATATGACATGCACTTTGAAACGAAAGAAATGTTCTAGTAGAGGGTTGAGTAAAGTAAAGCATAGCACGTTGATGGGACAGTAGCCCTTTTAGATAGCGCAAACCATCTCGAGTTTTATCAAGCCGCCTGATAACATCAGTCAGCTCACAAATACTTTCCAGAAAAGGCCTATCAAATTGTTTGGCGGATAATATATGCATCATTTTTGTCGCTTTATCTTTCATGCTATATGAACCTTACCGCTACCAGGTTTAACCTCACCGATTTCAGTGGTTTGATAACCTGCTTTCTCACAGACACCGCAAAAATCAGAAACCGTATTCTGATCAATCGCTGCAATCATTCCAACACCAAGATTCAGCACCGACTCGACATCTAACAAAGATGAGGTATGGGCTAAAATAAATGCTCGCATCCAATCTGGGGTCGGTATACGAGACGAGCCAATATGACCATCAAGGTCCTCAGTTAATACTCGAACTAAGTTTCCAGAAAGGCCTCCACCGGTGATGTTAGCCAGCGCATGAATGCAACCTTCGGGCAAATCTTTTATGATATCAGGGATAGCCCCATAAATTTCTGTAGGAGTCAATAGAGCGTCTATTAGTTCCGAATCAATGGCATCACTCTTAGCAAGCCAAGAGCGTATCAACGAATAACCGTTACTATGAAAACCACTGCTATGAATCGCAACCAGACGATCACCTTTTTTGACCTTATGCGGGCCTAAAGCCTTATCTTCATCAACACAACCGACAATAAACCCAGCCAAATCAAAATGACTGCCCTGATACAAGCCCGGAAGCTCAGCAGTCTCGCCCCCTAGCAAATGAGTTGAGCATTTGCCAAGACCCTTCTTAATACCAGTTAGTACCGACTGAAACTGGCCTTGATCCAGCTTGCCACTGGCATAGTAGTCAAGAAAGAACAGCGGTTTGGCACCGACGCAGTAAAGATCATTGGCACACATAGCTACGAGGTCCTCACCAACTCCACCGAGCCTATCGTGCTCCAATGCAAGTAGCAGTTTGGTACCAACTCCATCAGTACCTGCCACTAACACTGGCTTTTTCATCTGAGAAAAATCTACGCGAAATAAGCCAGAAAAACCCCCTAGACCTGAAAGAGGCGCTCCCTCGGGAATTTCAAGCTGACTTTTATTATCAGACTGCAACCAAGAAACCAGCGAATCGCCAGCATCGATATCGACTCCTGATTGCTTATAAAGGTCTTTTCCGTTCAATCATCTACCTCGATGACTTTATTATCATTTAACTATCTTCCAAGCAATTCCAATAGCGCCTTACCGGGGTCGGCAGACTTGACTAGGGAGGTACCGACAAGAAAGCCATCAAATCCAGCAAGTTGAGCCTCTAAAACCTCCTGATGGCTCGTAACCCCGGACTCAAACACAAAGAGCCTGCCAGCAGTCTCGGCGGCAAACTCTTGAAGCAACTCTTTTGCATGATTTTTGTCGACCTTCATACTTTTGAGGTCACGGTTATTAATTCCCACGACCTTGGCGTCTGTAGTTAAAACAGATCTCAGCTCCTCACGATTGTGAACCTCAACCAAAGGCTCCATACCAAGGTCACGCCCAACCTCAATATAATACTGAAGCATCGCTGCATCTAGGACACTAGCGAGCAGCAAATAACTCGCGGCTCCGTATCGTCTTGCCTGGTATATTTGATATTCATCTATGATAAAGTCTTTGCGTAAAACCGGAATTTTAAGCTGGCTTGACACTTCCTCTAAGTCAGATAAATCACCTCCAAAAAAAGGCTCGTCAGTCAATACTGAAACGGCACAGGCACCAGCATTTTGATAAGACTGGGCCAACGCAACCGGATCATAATCAGATATTAAAACGCCAGCACTTGGAGACTTTCTTTTGCACTCAGCAATGATAGCAATATTTTGAGAATCAAGAGCCTTCACAAAATCTATGTGGTTAATACTTTCTTCACAAAAAGCCCTGAGTACTTCGATAGAAGCTAGCCGCTTATGTTGAGCGATCTCGTTTTTTTTTGCCGCAATAATCTGATTAAGAATGGCTTCCATGTCTAGCACTTTCTATCCATTGATTAAAATACTTTATAGCAGAACCATTACATAGACTCTCGGTAGCCAATTCAGCTCCTGACTTCAAATCACCAGAAACTCCGCAAAGCCATAACAAAGCCCCAGCGTTTAGCGATACCGCTTCAACCGCACTGCCGGGCTCACCATTTAAAGTATTCAAAAACAATTTGTAGTTGGTTTCGACATCACCGCCCTCTATCGTTTTAAGAGAAGCGCTCATTCCAAGCTGCCTCGGGTCGATAGTTATCTCCTTAAGGCCATCTTCAGCCACTAAATAGCCATCTGTCAACTCAGCTGGCGATATTTCATCCAAACCGTCACGAGAACACACTACAAGAGCTTTTTTTACTCCAAGTTTTTGAATGGACTCCGCCATCGGCCTAAGGTACTTCTGGTGGCTAACGCCAAGCAGCTGAATCTGCGGATTGATCGGATTTACTAGCGGCCCCAGCAAGTTAAAAATTGTTCGAATTCCCATCCGCTTTCTAATAGGAGCTACCTTCTTTAAAATCGGATGAAAGTTAGGAGCATAAATAAAGCATAGACCAAACCGTTCCAATAAGTGGTTCAATCTTTCCCCAGCTAAACTCTCCGGGTAGCCCGCACGAAATAGCAAATCAGCTGAGCCACAGCGACCGCTGGCACTTCGATTACCATGCTTTGCAATCGATACTCCATTACAGGCCGCAACAATCGCCGCTGTTGTTGAGACATTAAACTTAGCGTAACCACTACCGCCGGTGCCGCAGTTATCCGCCAAAGGCTGGTACTGTTCACAAAGGAATGGTGCCACCGATTCCTTGCGTAACAGAGTCGCTCCGACAAATAGCTGCTGAGACGTCTCCCCTTGCTCCTGCCAGGCCCTAAGAATTTTCTCGATATCATCTTCCGCCAAGCTTCCATGAAGCATTTCATCAAATATTTGCTGAAGCTCTTGATCGGATAAAGAGCCTCCGGAGGTAACTTTTGCAGCAAGATCGCTAATGATAAAACCTTTTATTTAGTCAGTTCCAATTATCATAAATCCACCTTCGATGCCTCAATATATTTTTAAAAACATGTCTAAACTTTTTTCACCCGAGTCCGATAAAGGTTATAGATTATCCTGTTAAATTAGTGGCTAGTAGGTAAAAAATGCTTAGCAAGATATACACCCTCATCGCGACACTGCTGACTTCGAGCGCCCTTGCGTCGGCAGCAGACATCGAGCCGATGCCATTTAAAATAACCCAGTTTCTAGACCCAAAGGACAGCTCCTCGGTTGTTGTTATATCGGCCGGTAGCAAACAAGGCATCGTTGACGGAGCTTTATTCAAATCTTACCGCCCAGGACATTCAAACTCGACCTTGCAGGTATCCAAAACAGATGTCCTCGTAGAAACCGGAAAGCTAAAGGCATTTAAAGTGGAAAGCCACTTCACTCTAGCTCAGGTAGTTGAACCTTCGACCCCAATGGCAAAGGCTCTATTCCCTAAATTTCCCGGAGTTATGGCTGGTGACATGGTCAAAGAAATAAATAGCCCAATCAGTACGGTGCAGGATATTACCCCAGAATCTACCGTTCGCTACCACGACCTTTTTATCGACCCTAAAAGGGAGCCTAATAGCTTTGAGCTGAGTGAACGCGGACGCCAGAAACTTCGAGAGCTAGCTATGGCCTACGCCAGATCAAGAGCTGGTACACTCAAGGTCTCTGGATACACCGACCATAACGGCGAAGCGTCAGTAAACCAGGTCGAGTCCTATCAAAGAGCTTTGACAGTAAGGCAGTTTTTGATCTCGGATCTAGGGTTTGATAAAGACCGGGTGGTCGCTATCGGCTTTGGTGAAGCAGAGCCCGAAATTCAGGGTTTCACCCCATCCTATAGACGAGTTAATCGCCGCATCACTTTAAAAATTATTCCCTAAAATCTTTTTTTTTGATGGTAGGCGTTTCCGAAGCTTTGCGATATATCTACAGGTACGTTATGAGGGGTAAATGCCGGAACTGCCTGAAATAGAATGCCTAAGCCAAGTCGTGAGGTCTAACATCCTAGGCTGGGAGTTAGTAGAAGCTAAGTTCTTTCGCGACAACCTTAGAGAGATCATCCCCAAGAAATCG
>JANQHA010000107.1 GCA_028282865.1 Oligoflexales bacterium | reverse complement strand
ATCTTCCTACTAGGTAACGAATTTTTTAATTATATCCCTAGCACTGGTCCGTCAAACCTAAGCACAGCAATCAATCAAGCTATAGGTGACGGCCACAACATCGGATGGTTTCAACATCATGGGTATTGGCAAGATATTGGCAACGGCGCTAACGCATTATTCCAGGCTAACTCGGACCTCATAATGAGTCCTGAGCTTTTTCAAAAAATGAATTGTGGTGCGATTCTTAATAAGCTTGGTATGGGATATGAGATTATTAAGTCTGGTGATTCTCGTAGGTTCGTATCCAATAAAGTTAAACTACACCCCGACTCAACATACTCCGGGGTTAACCTCTTCTTTGATAGTTGGCAATGCACAGAGCCTACGACTTATGAAAATGCGATCATAGGAGGCAGTCCAACAGTAGAGAATCAAAATGGATTTAGAAGCACTATTCTTCTAGCATCAGAGTGTTTACATCATACCTTGTAAACAACTCCATGTAGTAAAAACCTTAAAGCTTATGTTATCAACCTCGATTATGACATACAAGGCGTCAGCATCATTTCGTAAAGCCAAACTCCAGATAACAAAATAAACTCATATGTGTTATAATTTTCTAGTCAGTTAACCTCATTAGCTATTGAAAATAATTTTATGAAAAAAATAATTATAATCATCTTTGCTTTATTTGTTGTAACTTGTGTTGTCCTGTGGTCGAAAGGAAGTGCGATGAGAGAAATTAGAACAGAGGTCGAAATAGCAGCTCCACCATCAAAGGTGTGGAGTATTCTATTGGACTTTAATAGTTGGAAGGACTGGAGTCCCATCATCAACCAAGCATCAGGAGATGCTTCGGTAGGATCAGTACTGAGCATCACCATGCAAGGTAAAGACGGGAAGGATGGGCCTAAATACATGCCCGTCATAACAGATTTAGAGACACCGAAGTTCTTTCGTTGGCGCGCTAAAATGATGGCTAGTTTTATATTCACTAATGACAAGATCTTTGAACTTGAAGAAACAAGTTCTGGAACTCGACTTATTCACAAAGAGTTATTTAGCGGGATGATGGTACCGATGTTTTGGAGTAAGTTTGAGGAAGGTGTGCCACCAATGTTAAATGCTATGAACCAAGCCTTGAAAGCTAAAGTGGAGTAAAAAGCCAGATAAGCGTTTGAGTTGAGCGCCATCGAGATAAAAGGGGCTATTTTGAGTTCTAATTTTTTTTTGCTTCTATTCCTATCAGCTCTTACATCTTGTAAAGTCAGATCTGAATCTGACCTTAATATCGTAGGTGGTGCAGATGTAAACCCCGATGATCCCGCACAGTATTCGGTAGTCACTTTTTATAGGATTTGGGGCAAAGAGTTAAAACAAGCGTGCACTGGAGCCCTGATCTCTCCAAAACACGTGCTAACCGCGGCTCATTGCCCTTTGAAAGCAGAAGACTATGTAGTCAAAGGAGCCAAATATCGCTCTTTTAAGAACATTCCAGAGACAGATAAGAAAACAATATTAAAATCTAATCCGCACCCTTGCTTTGTTAAAAACAGAAACTACAATTTCGATTTAAGAATTTTGGAACTTTCGGAAAAGTTCGAAAGCGTACAGGTTATTCCCCTTCCTAACAAGCCCTACGAATATCCAATGACCCTTGATATTTATGGTTCCGGTTTTATTGATGAAAAATTAGGACTTGCTGAAGCAATACTCAAGGATCGCAACTTCAAGCGGAAGCGGCCGTCCAAACTGCGGCATATTCAAATTTCAACCCCAGCCGAAGAATTTGGAGACCATCAAATCGTAGTATTTGATAACGAGAAGAGTACTCAGAAAGGTGACTCAGGAGGTCCGGCTCTTCTTGTAAACCCAATGCGCATATTTGATCCTACAAGACCAATCGTAGGAGTACTCTCACGTGGACATACCCGCAAATCTAGCGATTTCCATGACCCGAACAGTACGATCGTTTGGCACGTGTCAAAATTTACGAGTGTATTCCCTTCTTTGAAATGGATCAGAACCATTATGGCTGGGCGCCTCGCGAAAGATGTTAACTGTTCATCGAACAACGCAAATATGGAAGAATATCTAAAAAAACACCTAGAACAAAAAAAAGGGGGTTAACTTGTGCGTTCTATAACCACAGTATTAGCCTTGATTATCACTTAACAGATAAAGTCTAAAATTTAAGCGCAATGATTAGCGACATAACACTATTGCCAACCAACATACCGAAGCCGGAACTCTAGCCAAACTTTTTATGCCAATCATCATCGTACCGATCGAGTTCCGCTTTAGTAGCCTTCATAAAAATAATCGATTTAACCTTAAAGGAAGGAAGGCCCATCTGGGGGTTTGAGGTAGCGGGAGTCCCTTTTAGATCGTCGACAAAATCGGTTTCGCGAGCTTCTCTAGTAGGCCACCGCATAGTAAAACCAGATATACCTCCAGACTTAACTGTTACTTCATGGCCCCCAGCATCAAAAACCATAACTTTAGCTGAGGGCTTTCCAGCTATCTTCTCAGGCAAAGTTACTACACCATAGCACTCAGAGCCTTTCTTGCCTTGCATGCGACATCTAAGTTGCGTTGGGCGTAAAACTTCAATGACTTTGCTTTTACCGTTTCCCATCGTTATAGTGGAAGAAATATCAAAATGAGCAGTAACTAAGCTTTGGTCTTCAACCCAAAATCTGAGCTGCAAAGATTTAGGCCCAATTTTTTTTAGACGAGCCTTTGTGACTTTGGGCTTTACTTTGTCAATCTTTATTCCAGATAAAATGGGAGAGCTATACTTGAATATTACCGGACCACCTTCATGAACCAAGTTAGTCAACTTCTGCATAGACGAAAAGCTATTACTAGATTTTGCTTTGTCTGGAAAGATTTGTTCGGGAAAAATCAAAACCATATCTCCAGCTCGGTTACTCAACTCAAACCGCAAAGCTGCTTTGGTATACTTATGATATGAAGGGACTTCAAACACCGCTTCTGCAGTGTTGTCTTTAAGGTTTGTCAACATCGTCTCGACTAGAACCGACCCCGAGCCATTCAAACTCGAAAGATACATCAAGGAGCTATTCACTTTGCTAGCATCATCTATCGTTAGAACAACTCGAAATATATCACCCGGCTTTAAATCCTGTGCGATCTTTTCATCTTCAGAAAGAAAGGATTCTTGGGAGTGGTCTCCATGTTTGCAAGAAACCCAAGACAGGCATGCAAGTAATAAAAAAGCTATTTTCATAAGAGCTCCGTAATCACAATACTGTGATATTCTATCATCGTGGATGTATCAAGGCAATTAGTTGAATAGAGGGTGGGTTATATTTGCGGCTTTAAACAAGTACGTAGCAAAACTTTATCATAAATAAATAGCGACGAAACTTTCGCATAATCATCAGCGAGTGGTTTTATTGAGGGTGCTGTTGGTCTTGTAAAACTCTTTCCTTCATCGTGCTTTTGTCTAGGGTCTGTTCTTAATCTTTACAAATTTAGAATCTAACTCAAGATCTAAAGCTTATGTTGGTGGTTTTTCAAGACTCCTTTGCAACCTAAATTTATGACACTTGCCAGCTATTATATGCGTTAGGGTTTTGTATCAGGCCCCTTAGCCTGTGATTCCAAAATTAGTTACCATTAAATTAAACATGTTAGCGGCTATTTGAAAGCCAGTCATTTCTGGTTGCTGAACATTCGTTTGAACGTCAGGAGTTGAAGTTGTTTGCGTTTTTGCGATTTCTTTTTTCTCTGCTTTTTGGTTGAAAGTTTTCTTTACTAAGTCTGCGACTGTGATTGATCGTGCATAATCGATTGCAGCAGCTAAACTTTCTGCACTCAAGTAGTGAAGAGTTTGACCTACTTCTAAACGATCAGGGTTTTCTACTTCTGCATTTTGACGCCAGATGTATTTCCAGTCACCATAGCTTCCGTATACTCTCTGAGCAATACCTGAAAGAGTATCACCTGGTTGAACAGTTACTGCCACTCTAGCAGTTCCTTCGTACGCAGTTGCAAATGCAGCTGTTTGTTCGTTGAGCTGGTAATAAACGACATCACCTGGCTTAACTAAGTTAGGATTTGAAATTGCAGAAAGCTCCGCCATCTCAGACCATTTAGACATGTCACCATAAATCTTTTGAGCAACACTAGAGAGACTATCTCCAACTCTAACGATGTATGGCATTTTTGAACCCTGCTCTGGTAAAGCTGCTCCAGCTGCTGCTAAAGGTGCTTCCATTTGAGCGTTCATTGGTTGTTGATCTGCAACTATAGCCGCATCACCTTCAGGTGCTGCTGGAACATTTTCTATAGGTGCGACTTCTTGGTTTGCATTTTGACCAGCGATAATGTCTTCGAGGTCACTTGTTGTTTGTTCTCCTTCAAGCTCGCTATCTAGTTGCTCACCATCAATAGCTGCCTGGCCCTCTTCTAATTCTGCGTCGTAGTTAAGTTCTTCTTCGCCGTCTTCGTCCGCGAGCTCCTGCTCGTTATCGAACTCATCTTCGGCACCTTCTTCGTTGCCTTCACCGTCCTCATTGACCATGTCGGCGTTGCCTTCCTCATCGAACTGTTCTTCTAATTCCGCATCATCCGGCGTGCTTGAGCATGACTGCATCAGCATGCAGGGTGAAAACAAGAAAAAGAACCAGCACAATAAGCGCGTTAGGTTCATCCTCATGATTTGCCTTCCTCCTTGAAAGTTAATAAAAAAATAGACGTCCGTATTGCTATCGGACTATATCTATTCACCTTTAATTATTATCTCAGCCAAGACCTAAAAGCCGCAAGGGGCAAGCTTTTCCCAGCTTTTTGGTGTATTTTCTGCCTGCACAAATACCTAGAACTGTCGATAAACTCGCTATTTATGTCGATAAATTAGACAAAACCTCAGGATATGGCATTAAAATCTTTAATTACAGGTGGTTATAGGTCTATTCTCGGGCATATGTCTTGCATTAATTAAAATAAGTATGGCAAGAATCTTTTTTGGAAGGTCAATCCGTGAACCTACTAGGCCTATTTACAGTTTTAGTGAGTGTTGCACTCATCATCATGGCAATCACTAAAATTCAGCCAATTCAAAGGAGTTACTACCTGGGGATCCAGATGTGGTCTTCTTGGCTGCCTGTTGTGGCCGCCGGGTTTTTTATTTTAATTGTCGGCTTTAATTTGAGCGGGGCAAACCAATCTCACCCAATTGCAATAGGCAACCACCTAAGTTCTATTGAGTTGATGGTGATTTTTTTGGCCTCACCACTTCTAATGTCACAGATAAGCAATATTGCTGGATTAACTTTAACAATCTACTGCCTTGAAAGAATCATATTGTCCGATCACCAATCACAACCAAGCCTCGCTATGATCAGCCTGCTTGCCTGCACCATTATTATTGGAATTTTAGGCGATAAGATGCCATGGAATCTAAGTCGTCGAATTAATTACTCTTCTAAAAGATTACGGGAGATTTTTATTTTGGTCCTTAGCTTCCTCTCGCTAGCGTTTATCTTCGCTGCGATAATGGAAATTCAGGGCTTTAGCCGTTGGCTTCAGCTAAATTTCCAGATCTCATTTAGCCCCAAGCTAAATATCATCCTTCTGATATTTTTACTGCTAGGCTGGCTTAGCGTTGCACTAGGAATAACCCGCCATTTCATTTTGCCTATACTGTGTTTACCGTCGCTATTTGCCATTGCCTATACTACTAATAGCCCCGGTTATATGATGGTTATACCATTTGCAATGAGTCTAAGCTTGTCGCTGGCTATCAGCGATAGGCGCCTAATATTACGAAGGTAATTTGTTGTATAAACATATCACAGTCCTTAAACACGAGCTGATTGAGATGCTCAACCTAAAACCAGGTGGGGTCGCGATTGACTGCACAGCTGGCGGGGGCGGGCATACGCAGCTTCTGCTCGAAAAGCTCGGATCTGAGGGAGTTGTCATAGCTTTTGACCGAGACCAACAAGCAATAGATCACCTCGAGCAAAAATTCCAAAAGCAGCTTGCAGCTAGACAGCTGATTTTAGTCCATAAGCCCTTTTCTAACTTGGAGTCATTCATCCGATCACAGAAGAACGAGTTGGTTATTCAAGCAATTATCGCTGATATCGGAGTTTCAAGCCCGCAAATAGACACACCGGAGAGGGGGTTTTCTTTTACCAAAGATGGACCCCTAGATATGAGAATGGATCAGAAACAGACGACCACAGCCGAGAGCCTGGTCAACACTCTTAATATGGAAGAACTTAAAACAATTTTGAAAAGTTTTGGTGAAGAGCCCAAAGCTCATTATATCGCCCAGGCTATCATTCGAGAGCGTGAACAATCCCCAATAACCACTACCTCCCGGCTGGCTGACATTGTAAAAGCAGCGGTGCATTATAAGTCTCCGAGCAAAACCCACGCCGCAACGAAAACCTTCCAAGCCCTTAGGATAGCGGTGAATAAAGAGCTTGATGAACTAAATAACTTATTGATGCAAGCTTTTTCTACTCTAGCTACCGGAGGTAGGCTTGGGATTTTGTCTTTTCATTCGCTCGAAGATAGAATAGTCAAACGGCAGTTTAATAAATGGGCTGCTAGGAACCAAAAGATAGACTTTCACTCGATACCAGCTCATGCAAAACATTCGACTCCTCCGCCAGAAGGAAAAATTATAAAGCCGTTCCCTCTAAAACCATCAGATGATCATCAAATAGACAACCCGCGTTCGCGAAGCGTCCGGTGCAGAGTTATCGAAAAGCTATAAAATTTGATAAAATACTAATATAGACTAAAGTAATCTGACGAGGCGAGCATGCGTGTCTCTTATCAATCAAAAGCAAACACGTTCTTATTCTTATCTTTTGTAGTTCTTTTTGGGCTTGCATTCCTTAGGGTTCATATGAGGGTGCAAACAACACTTATCGGTTATGAACTCGGTAAACTAAAACAGCAAGAATCATCTCTACTAGAAGAGAAAAGCCAGCTCCAAATGGTGCACGCCAAGATTACCAGTAAAGACCACCTACTAGTTCTGAGCAAACAGCTGGAAACAATTCGACAGGATGAAAATAACCTAGCCCTTTCTCAACAGTGATCTGGTGACATATATTGAAGATCGTTCCTACTATCCTCAGATACCTATCTTCAAAAAGACGAAAGATACTGCCAAAATCAAAAAAAGTTCAACCTGGAAGCTTTATCACCTTACGCGCGAACTTTATCTACTACGTTTTGGCGTGTGGGTTTCTTGGCCTAAGCATCCGCGCGGTAATCATCCACATCTTTCCACCCGCTTCAACCACATTGACCCATATTGCCGATCGGCAATACAAACGCCAATGGGAGCTTGCTAGATACCGGGGAACGATATTTGATCGCCGTAAAGAACCCCTAGCCATATCAATTAGGACCCCTTCTATCTTCGTAAATCCGAAAATATTTGAGCCTTCTAATAGACAGCTTGGAAAACTATCGAGGCTTTTAAAAAAAGACAAAAAACAAATAAGAAAAATAAGCCGCAAGAAGAAATATTTTTCATGGCTTAAGCGGAAAGTATCAAAAGAGACTGCTCGTAGAGTTATGGATCTAAATATTAAGGGTTTGTATCAGATTTCGGAGCCGGCAAGATACTACCCCGCTGGCAGCGCCGCTGCGAACCTGCTAGGCCTTGTAGGCATCGATGATCGCGGGTTATCTGGACTAGAGCATCAATATGACAAAATCTTGGCAGGATCGCCAATAAAGTTCGTCCAAACAAAAGATGCCCGAGGTCAGACGATATTCTCCCAGTCACAGGATGCTGCACCTGAAAAGACTGGTGACAGGCTTCACCTTACCATTGACAAGGTGATTCAAGAGATCACCGAACAAGCTTTGAGAAATGGAGTGAAGTCAGCCAAGGCCAAAAGTGGTTTTGCAATCGTTTCGGACCCACATACCGGCCGAATCCTATCGGTAGCTAACTATCCTAGCTTTGACCCTAACGACGTTAGAAGAATATCTTTAAAGCTTACAAAAAACCGGGCATTCATGGACTCCTTTGAGCCTGGATCCGTTATTAAACCTTACGTAGTAGCTGCTGCTTTAGACTCCAAAACTATTCAATTATCAAATAGCTTCGATTGCAATGAAGGCAAACTTAAAATCGGCAGAAGAACGATCCACGACTCTCATAAACCAAAAACCAGATATTTAAATGTCGAAGATATTATCATCCATTCAAGTAACGTATGCACTTATAAAATCGCTAACAAACTAGGTGCAAAGAACCTATATAAGTATTTCACTAAGTTTGGATTCGGCCAAAGTTCAAACACAATCGGTTATCCCGGGGAATCACGAGGGGTCCTTAGTAATTATCAAAAGTGGAAGCCAATTCGCTTTGCAAATATTGCTTTTGGCCAAGGACTTATGGTTAGTGGTATACAGATTGTCCAAGCTTACGGGGCGATTGCTAACGGTGGCAATCTTATAAAACCATATTATTTGGACAGGGTAGAGAAGCCAAACGGGCTCATAACAAACGCCCAATCAACTCAGATAGTTAGTAGGGTTATGACGACTAAAACTGCGCGCATTCTGCGAAATATTTTGTACAAGACCGTCGAACAAGGTGCTACTAAGGCTCGCTCAAAAATCTATACATCAGGTGGAAAAACTGGAACCAGTCAGAAAATAGATCCCAAAACTAAGACTTATTCACATAAAAAACACCTCTCAAGCTTTGCTGGAATTGCACCCATAAACGACCCACACCTAGTCGTCTATATCCAGGTTAATGAACCCAACCAACAACAATCGTATGGCTCACTATGGGCTGCGCCAGTGTTCAAGGAAATCACTGAAAAAACGCTTTCTTATTTAAATGTTGCCTCAGATCGTGCTTCTGATAAGAGTAAGTCATTAAAGCTTTCGGAAGGCAGTAAAAATGACCGCGGTAACAAAAGATATTAAAATAGACTGCCCTCAAGCCATCTCATTTCTAGATAAATTAGGCTTTATTAAGAAACAGCATCGCAGTAAGAACGAGGAAAGCGCTACAGAGTCCCTAATTTCAACTAACTCTCGAGAGATATCATGTGGAGATATCTTTATTGCATACAGGGGTGAAAGCGTCGATGGTCATGATTTTATTTCTGATGTTTGCAAGAAAAAACCTGCACTTATTATCATCGAGGATGAATCAGCTATTTCAAAAATTAGTCATTCCTCATGGCTACTAGTAGAAAACTCTAGAGAAGCTTGGAGTTACCTCTGCGCAAAAGCCTGCGGTTTTTTTGAAAATGATATGGAATTTATCGGTGTCACTGGGACCAATGGCAAAACCAGCACTGTTTGGATAGTCAAAGAGATCTTAAAAAAGTTAGCCATCCCTCATATCAGCATAGGTACATTAGGCATTTGGATTAACGAAGATTTTGTAGCATCAAAACATACGACACCCGATCCTAATGTATTATTCCCTCTGCTAGCAAATGCTAGAGCTAGAGGGATTAAGCTGTGTGTCATGGAGGTATCATCCCATGCCATGGTACAGAAGAAACTTTCTCCGATACGATTTAAAGCTTCAGCTTTTACGAGCTTTTCCAGAGATCACCTAGATTTACACGGTTCTATGGAAAACTACCTCGAAGCTAAGCTTAGCTTTTTTAAAGAGCTTCAATTTAAGGACTCATTCAAACTCTTTCATAAGTCTTTAAGCGAGTTAACTAGAAGCTATCAGCAAGAAACTAAACATATTAGAAACTATGGCATAGGAGAAAACCTATCGTATGAATTTAGAGATGGCCGTAGCGAACTAACGATCTCTTGCCCAGAAGGCTCTAGAGTCATAGGCCTGCCGTTTATCGGGTCGTTTCTTATTGAAAACGCTTACGCAGCTATAGCAATGGTTGAAGCGGTTCTAAAATTGAAAGTTGACGAGCACTCTCTAATAGACATATCCCCTATACCAGGAAGGCTTGAGCCGGTAATTTGCAAAAATCATCCCATGGTGGTTATCGATTATGCTCATACTCCCGATGCAATCGAAAAATCCCTGCAAACACTTCGACCTTTTTGCAGCCAAAAGCTTTGGATTGTTTTCGGTTGTGGTGGTGATCGAGACCAAGGGAAACGACCTCTGATGGCGCAAGCTGCAGAAAAGTTCGCCGATAAAATTATAGTAACCAGTGATAATCCTCGTTTCGAAAACCCAGAGGATATCATCCAAGGCATTCTCAAGGGGTTTAATAACTCATCAAAAGTAACAATCGAACTTGATCGTAAAATCGCTATTGAAACAGCTATAGACCAAGCAAATAAAGACGATCTCATACTTATCGCAGGCAAAGGTCACGAAGACTATATGGAAGTAAGTGGTAAAAAGATAGACTTCGACGATAAGAAAATTGCACAAGCGAAACTTAACAGTTAGATTAGGAACTATGGATTGGGATTTTTATAAAACTTGTCTCGCAGATCACCTGACAGCCAGTTGGCAAGAGCTCTCTATCGACCCACCTAACCCGCAAAATATATGTACCGATAGTAGGTCGATCAAGAAAGGGGATTTCTTTGTACCAATTATTGGAGAGCGCTTTGACGGGCATAAGTTCATCGATAGCGCAATGAAACAAGGGGCCTCATGCTTTCTATATAGCGACTCCAGAAAGGACATGATCAGCCCAAATCTTTTAGACCACGGTATTTCAGTTAGCGACACTTTAGTAGGGTTGCAAGCTATCGCTCGAGGTTGGCTAAGGAAGGTCGCGCCACGTAAAATCATCGCTATCACCGGCTCTGTTGGAAAAACAACAGCTAAAGAGATGATCAACCATATCTGTGTTCACGCTGGAAAAACCCATGCAACCAGCTCAAGTTTTAACAATGAGATTGGGGTCCCGCTAACCATACTCAAAGCAGCAAAAGATACCGAGTATTTGATCTTAGAGTTCGGTGCTAGACACCAAGGAGATATTGCTTTTTTATGTGAAATGACGACTCCAACTATCGCTGTTGTGCTCAACACTAAGTTGGTGCATGTCGGCGAGTTCGGCGGCTTTGAAAAATTGGTCCAGACAAAAACAGAAATGTACCGCCATAGTGCTAAAGACGCCACTCTGATAGCACCGTACGAAGACCCAAACCTAGTTTCAATGGCAGCAGCTACCGGTAAAAAAGTTGTAACCTTTGGCTTAAGTGAAGAATCTGACATATCTGTCACCAACACCATCTGGCAGGGTTCATCATCTATGAGAATTGACTTAACAATAGATCAAGAAACCTTAAAAGTTCAATTAAATGCAGCACACGAGTCTTACCCAATAAACGCTGCTGCGGCCGCAGCCATAGCAAAAGTTTCTGGAGTCACAAACTCTTCAATCACTGAGGGGTTAAAAAAATTTCTACCAGCTAGCGGACGCTTTCAAATTTCAATTGAGGGCGATAAGACCATAGTAAATGATAGCTACAATGCTAGTCCTGAGAGCATGCTATCTGCATTTAAAACACTTAAAAACCTATATCAAGGCAGCAGTATTGCACTGGTTTTAGGTGATATGAAAGAGCTCGGCGATATTTCTAAGAGCGAACATATAGCGGTCACAAAAGAGGCTGTTAATCATCTAAACCTAGATATTATTATTTGCATTGGAGAGTACGCTGAGTATTTAGCTCAGGGAGCAACCGAACAAGGGCTCGCCAAAGATAAAATCTTAACCTTTAGTGATGTTAATGAACTACTCGCGGTAGACTTCGATATTTTTACTAATTGCGATGTAATCTTTTTAAAAGCCTCTAATTCATTATCATTTAACAAGCTAATAGACCCCATTAAGCAATGGAGTCAAAACCAATGAATTGCCTAGTTCTTGGTGCTGGTGTTTCCGGTCTTTCGGCAGCAAAGCTTCTAAAACAAAAAGGACATAAAGTCAGCATATCTGACAGCAAGCCTCTTTCCCCAGAGCTGACCGAGCAACTAAGGCAATGGCAAATCGTACCTTTGCCTAATCAGGATAAATCCATATTAACTGGAATTGATAGAATTGTCCTAAGCCCTGGGATACCCCCAACTATGCCTATATTGAAAGAAGCCGCTAAGCTTTCAATTGAAGTCATTTCGGAGGTAGATCTAGCTTTGGAGTTTTTTTCCGGAACAATCATCGCTGTTACCGGTACCAACGGAAAGTCGACCACCTGTAAGATGATTGAGCATATAATGCGCAGGCAGAGCCTGGAAGCTGTGGCTTGTGGTAACATCGGCGTACCGCCAAGTGAAAGAATTCACCAACATTGCCAAGATGACTATTGGGTTATGGAGTTATCTTCTTATCAGCTAGAGATTTCAAAACAGATCGATTCGCGGGTAGCTATTTTTACTAGCTTCAGCGAAGACCATTTAGCTCGTCACAAGTCTATGGAAAGTTATTTTTTGGCGAAATGGCGTGTTTTTCACAAGGGCGATCAAACCAAGATCATGTCCCCCGAAGCATACTCTTATGCAGAAAAAATGTTGATACATAACCAGTTTACTAACCTAAAGGTGATCCAAAAGCCTTTGGCGCTCGACTACTCTAGCCTACCCTTTGTAACTAAGCACGATCGATTAAATGCAAGCTTCGCTGTGTTAGCTGCGAAGCAATTTGTCAAAAAAGATCAACAGATACTTTTAGATAGTTTAAAAGATTTTAAGACCCTACCACATAGGTATGAGCAACTTATAACACCGAAAGGTTTCAACATTATTAATGATAGCAAAGCTACCAACTTAGATTCAGTGATGCGGGCGCTTGAAAGTACGTTAGATCCATGCATACTAATGCTTGGTGGCCAACCAAAAGGTGAGTCCTTTGAGAAACTAAAAAGCTACAAGGGTAAAATCAACCAAGTCATTTGTTTTGGCGAGAGTGGTGATAATATTAACCAAGAGCTCAGTCCATATTATGCATGTGTGACGTCACCTAAATTATCTGATGCATTATCATACCTAGAGTCACATCCTGATTTGTTTGAGTGTACGATTTTATTTGCTCCTGGCTGTGCCAGCTTTGATGAATTCAAAAGCTTTGAGGAGCGCGGAGAATTCTTTAAGAGCGGTATCCAGCGTATCTTAAGCTTTGGCGCCTAATACCGTTATCGCGGCCAGGGATCATAATCCTCCAGACCAAATGATCGTCGGGTATCTATTATGATATAATTAAAATTGGATACTCAATTACCTCAGAGAAAAGCCATGGAACAAAAGCCAGCTATTACCAACCGAACTGCTCTCATTTGCACCGCTGCCTTTCTTACCTGTATCGGGTTGCTGGCAATCTACGCCTCTTCAAGCATCCCGGCTGCACAAAACTTTGGAAATGAGTTTCATCATCTAAAGAAGCAGGCGTTGGTGGCAGGGCTTGGTTTTTTTGCCATCTTTCTTACGGGACATCTGCCTTTTAAGTGGATCGAGAGGTCTACGATACCATTGCTAGTCATAAGTATCGGCTTGCTAGCGTTGGTTCATGTCCCTGGGCTTGAAGGACGGGCTGGTGGAGCATCCAGGTGGCTTATAGTCGGCGGGATTAGCATCCAACCTGCTGAGTTAGCAAAACTAGCATTAATTTTATTCTTGGCAAAAAACCTAAGCAGGCCGACCTCAAACCTTGAAAATTTTTGGCAGGGAGTCATGCCAAACCTCATCATCTACGGGCTGCTAGCTGCACTGTTAATGTCACAGCCAGACTTTGGTAGTACCGCATTTATGCTTATACTAACGTTTCTAATGCTATTTATTGCCGGATTGCCTAGGCGCTTTATTCTATGGTTCAGCTTTGTCGGTATCGGCGGTCTAATCGCAGCGGTGGTAGCAGCGCCGTACCGGCTAGCGAGGCTATTGACCTTCCTTGATCCATGGTCAAAATTTAAAGGTAGTGGCTTTCAGATTATTCAAAGCTACCTCGGCTTTCAAAATGGTGGCTTGTTTGGCGCGGGCCTTGGAGAGTCTCGACAAAAATTATTCTTTTTACCCGAGGCACATACCGACTTTATCCTCTCAGTGATCGGCGAAGAGCTAGGCCTATTTGGAGTGCTACTCATATGTTCACTTTTTAGCTACCTTGTTTATTTAGGCATTCAGATCACCCGTAACCAGGAGTCAAATTACCGCAAGTTTCTGGCATTTGGGCTGACATCTATGATCGCAACCCAAGCGACGATAAATATGGGCGTCACTATGGGGGTTTTACCCACTAAGGGAATTACTTTGCCATTCGTTAGCAATGGCTCAAACTCCCTCCTTGTCTTTCTTGGTGCAATTGCTATCCTAGCGCGGATAAGTCAAGAGTCATCAAGAGCCCATAGTGAAAAACTACACACTTAATCAACCAATCTACTTTGTCGGCATCGGCGGCTGCGGGATGGCGCCATTAGCGGAAATTTTGCATACCCGTGGTTACCAAGTGGCTGGCAGCGATTTAGCTCCCAACGCTTTTACTCAACACCTGGAAAAGCTCGGGATAGCCATACACCAAGACCAAGTTTCCGAAAATATTTCTAATATTAAAACTGTGGTTTACTCCTCCGCTATTAGCCCATCAAACGCAGAAATCGTGGCGGCAAAATCTATGGGTATTCCCGTGCTCCATCGATCAGATCTATTGCAAAAAATCATGTCAGAGAGCTTCGCAATCACAATCGCAGGTAGCCATGGAAAAACATCAATCTCTGCGATGATCACTCATATGCTTACTGCACTTGGACAAGACCCAACTGCTGCTATTGGCGGACGCATGC
>JANQHA010000397.1 GCA_028282865.1 Oligoflexales bacterium | reverse complement strand
GCTCAACAATTTTACCTAAATACATGACAGCAATTCGATCGGATATAAAACGGACAGCAGCCAAATCATGCGCGATAAAGATGTAAGAAATATTAAACTCACTCTGCAAATCTTTTAAGAGATTTAGAATTTGGGCTTGAATAGAAACATCTAATGCTGATACCGGTTCGTCACAGACAATAACTTTAGGCCTCACAGCGAGGGCCCTAGCTACTGCAATCCGCTGACGTTGCCCACCAGAAAACTCATGGGGGTATTTACGCACATACCGTGGTGACAACCCAACTTGAACCATCAAATCAGAAACCATCTTTTTAAGCTCAGAGTTATTTTGGCATAGTTTGTGAGTTTTAATTGGCTCTGCAATAATATCAAAAACAGTCATACGCGGGTCTAAGGAAGCGTACGGATCCTGAAAAATCATTTGATAATCTCTACGAGTATTCCTTAGAGCTTCGCCGGTCAAATCAGTAATATCGATATTACTGATTTGGACTCGACCATCAGTCGGATCATAAAGTCGGATCAAACAGCGACCTAAGGTAGATTTTCCACACCCAGACTCACCCACTAACCCCAAAGTTTCCCCTTGGCGTAACTCGATATTGACACCGTCAACAGCTTTCAAGGGCGCCATCTTTTTTCGAAACATAAAACCTTTATAAACTGGAAAGTGCATCTTAATATTTGATGCGCTAAGCACTAGTTCCTGTGACGGCTGACTCATGTCGCACCCCCTACTCGGTGACATACTGATTTATGATCTAAAGAAATTGCTCGAGTAGGAATTTCTACCGATTGCTTGCAGGTACTACCTGAAAAAGAACATCTTGGTTCAAACGGGCACCCAACTGGTAATTTAGCAGGGTCCGGTGGTAGGCCAGGGATCGAATAAAGCTCAGCTCCAACATCGTCAACCCGAGGAATAGACCTCAACAAACCGTGAGTATATGGGTGATGAGGATGATAAAAAATATCATCAACCTTACCGTACTCCACTGGACGGCCAGCGTACATCACCAAAACCTCATCGCTGACACCCGCGACCACACCAAGATCGTGAGTAATGATAATCAGAGACATTCCTAAGTCATGTTGTAAACTCTTAAGCAGCTCCAAAATCTGGGCCTGCACTGTCACATCTAATGCAGTGGTAGGCTCATCAGCAATTAACAGTTGAGGCTTAGTAATAAGCGCCATTGCAATCATGACACGTTGGCGCATCCCACCAGAAAACTGATGAGGGTAGTAATTGACCCTAGCGGCAGCATCAGGAATGCCTACCTGCTCCATAGTTTCGATAGCTCTTCTCAAGGCTTCTTTATGAGTTATAGTTTCATGCTCTAACAAAACCTCAGTCAACTGAGTTGATATTTTCAGATACGGGTTAAGAGAAGTCATTGGATCTTGAAAAATCATAGAGATACGCTTACCCCTAATCTTTCGCTTCTCTTGCTCGGGAATCGTCAATAAGTTAATTCCATCAAAATAAGCACTACCACCAACTATCTTGCCAGGCGGCTGCGGAATTAGCCCCAATAAAGACATCATAGTCACAGATTTACCAGACCCAGACTCGCCAACAATTCCTAAGGTTTGCCCAGAGGTTAACTCAAAACTAACACCATCAACCGCCTTCACGACTCCAGCCCGAGTATAGAAGTATGTCTGCAAATCTTTCACTTGTAGAAGCTTTTCAGACATAACTTAGTCCTTACTAGCTTTGGGATCCAAAGCATCACGCAACCCATCGCCAAAAAAATTCAACGCTAATAGAGTCGTCATTAGAGTAAAACAAGGATAAATAATCAGCCAGGACATCTCAGCCTGCATCGCAGCGACTCCATCAGAGATTAACGTGCCCCAGCTTGACATCGGGGGTTGAACACCCAGTCCCAAGAAGCTTAGAAAAGCCTCTTCTAAAATAACTGCAGGAACGGTCAAAGTCGCAAAGACAATAACAGGCCCTAGTGTATTAGGAATAATGTGACGGGCTATGATAGTAAATGGGCGCACTCCACTAGCCTTCGCTGCCTCTATATATTCCATTTTTTTTATGCTAACAACTTGGCCTCTAACAATACGAGCCATCACCATCCATTGAATAGCTCCTAGGGCGATGAAAAGATTGTAAATATTACGACCTAAAATCACCATTACGATGATCACAAGAATGGTGAAAGGCAAGGCATAAAGCACTTCCAGAAAGCGCATCATAAGCTCGTCTGTGCGGCCCCCAATATAACCAGAAATAGCGCCAT
>JANQHA010000361.1 GCA_028282865.1 Oligoflexales bacterium | reverse complement strand
GAGAACTACTGTGACTGGACAACAAGACTATAAAGTGGCTGATATGAGCCTCGCTGATTGGGGTCGAAAAGAGATTGAAATTGCCGAAAAGGAAATGCCAGGTTTGATGGCACTTAGGGCTGAATATGGTGCATCTAAGCCTCTTAAAGGAGCTAGGATTGCTGGCTGTTTGCATATGACGGTTCAAACTGCCGTCCTTATAGAGACTCTTACTGAGCTAGGTGCCGAAGTTCGCTGGTCTAGTTGTAATATTTATTCTACCCAGGATCACGCTGCCGCTGCTATCGCAGCTACTGGGGTTCCGGTATTTGCTTGGAAGGGTGAAACTGAGGAAGAGTACGAGTGGTGCGTTGAGCAAACTCTTATGTTTGGCGATAAGCCGCTAAATATGATTTTGGATGATGGTGGTGATTTAACATGGATTGTTCATGACAAGTACCCACAATACTTGAGTGAGATTAAAGGGCTTTCTGAAGAGACCACTACCGGCGTCCATCGACTTTACCAAGCATTTACTGAAGGCAAGTTGAAAGTGCCTGCAATTAACGTCAACGACTCGGTAACTAAATCGAAGTTTGATAACTTGTATGGTTGCCGCGAATCTCTCGCTGACGGAATTAAGCGTGCTACCGATGTTATGATTGCCGGTAAGATCTGTGTGGTTGCCGGATATGGTGATGTTGGCAAAGGCTGTGCTCATTCACTAAAAAGCTACGGCGCTCGGGTGCTAGTGACCGAAATCGATCCCATCTGTGCTCTTCAAGCTGCTATGGAAGGTTACGAAGTAACTACCATGGACGATGCTGCTAAAGTTGGTGATATTTTTGTTACAGCTACCGGATGTAAAGATGTTATCAACGACAATCATTTCAAAGCTATGAAAAACGAGGCGATCTTATGCAATATTGGTCACTTCGACTCTGAAATTAAAATGTCGTGGTTAGAGGACAACAAAGAAGTAACTGAGGTTTCGATTAAACCTCAGGTAGATCGGTTTATTCTGCCAGATGGCAAATCACTTATTGTTCTTGCACGCGGTCGACTTGTGAACCTTGGTTGCGCTACTGGCCATCCTAGTTTTGTGATGTCAAACTCGTTTACTAACCAAGTTATGGCTCAAATTGCTCTGTGGAACGAAACGGAAAAATATCCACTCGGAGTCCACGTTCTACCTAAACATCTAGATGAGAAGGTTGCAGCTCTTCACTTGGATAAGTTAGGTGTTAAGCTTACTAAGCTATCTGCTGATCAAGCTGAGTACTTAGGAATTCCTGCAGAAGGACCATTTAAGCCGGATCATTATCGGTACTAATTGCTTAAGTGCTTTTTTGTAAGTTATTGAAGCCCCGATCATTTTATGGTCGGGGTTTTTTGTTGTGTGTTGCTGATAATGAACGGGCTGCTTATCAGACGCTTATTAAATTATTCCTGCGGGGAATATCTCCCATTTTTTCACTTAGCCCACAGTTACCTTAGTTTTCAGATTAAAACGTGATTTAGCTAAAGTTGGACTCTTTTCAGCGGTTTGATCTCGCGAATTGCTGTAGCCGATCGAAAGCGTTGGTGGCAATCCGTAAGTTATACCTTAAAATATTCTCAGTTTCGGAGAAATAGGGTGATGTTTCACGGATTAATTCAAAACGTCGGGTAATCCTAGAATTAATGCCGACTGTAGTTACCCCAACCCCATAACCTTCTTATAGATCTCAATATTCCCCTGCACCATATTCTCCACGGTAAACTTCTCTTCAATAAAAGATTTTCCCGTCGTGGCAAGCAGCTGACGTGTGCTCTTTGATTCAATAACCTTTAGCAAGTTCTCGCAGAATGCGTGCTCATCTCCCACTGGTGATAGCAGTCCAGTTTTGCCGTGAATGATCATTTCAGGAATTCCTCCCACCTCGGTAGCTACCACACAACACCCTGCTTGCAGAGCATCTAGAATAATTGTTCCGAGTCCTTCAAACTTTGACGGAATAGCTAAGATATCTAAGCTTTGCAGGATATCAGGGACATCGTCTCTAAAACCAATCATGGATACTTCGTTATTAAGGTCTAACTTTTTAATCATACTTTTGATTTGGTTCTCAAGTTTTCCAGAACCTGCGATAATTCCATGAAACTGGTTACCGTATTTAGATTTAAGCAGTTTAAGAGATTTGATCAGGGTGGGATAGTCTTTTTGATCTGTGAGCGCCGAAATATTACCCAACCAAATTTTGTTTTTGTCTATCGAGAGCTGCTTGGCAACCTGTTCCTTTGCCTGTTTTTTTGAAGGGTATTTGAAGTCTAGCGGACTTGCAGCACTGTGCACCACCGATATCTTGTCAGGTAGGATTCCGTACTTTCTGAGGATCGATCCGATGGCCTCTGATATCGCGACGTAGTGGTCGACGTGCTTGCTTTTATATTTGAGTAAACTAATTGGGTTGTATTTGGGAACATAATCGACTCGTCGATGTACGATGAGTTTTAAATCTTTAAACTGTTTTTTGGTCGCTAGCGCGAGGCTATGAGCCTTTGAACTCTGGGCATCAATTAAGTCAATTCCTTGATCCCGACAGTAGTTTGCAACTTCTTTGCCAGCATCGGTGTAGGATAAACCGCTACGAAACTTTAATTCCAGTATAGGTAGTTTTCCTGCCATGATATGTGACAGCGCACTTCCTGGATGAGTGACTAAATGAACTTGCAAACCAGCGTTGAGTTGTCCTTCGACGAGCAGGCGGGTTTGGTTCTGACCACCCCTCCAAGTGAGCTCACTATCTATATGGAGTATTTTCAATCTATGCCCTTAAGCTGCTATGTTTAAAGATTTAACAACCTTAGTCGCGATTTGTCTAAGCTTTTTCTGACCAAGCAAACCCCTGCCTTTTGTAAGAATAACACATTGATATTATTTAGTAAATTTGGTGACGGAGGCCAATATTTCTGGCCTTAAACCTGCATATGGGGCGTTGTGTGTGAGTTCCTCCTTTTTGACTCAGTGTGTAGTGGGCTCTCAGCTATTTGCTGAGGGTTCACAATCCACTGGTTTGCCCGTACCGTAATTCCCAGCAGCGTAGCTAGGTTGGGAATCTCTGGCATAAGAGCAGATCCCCGACGCTGACTTATGCTCGCTGGGGATGACTGTAAGCTTCTATTCCCACTCAATCGTCGCAGGTGGTTTGGTCGAGATGTCATAAACCACGCGGTTGACTCCTGGAATCTTACGGATGATTTGATCCGAGACCGAAGTTAAAAACTCTATGGTAAGAGGGGTAACCCCTGCAGTCATGCCGTCTGATGCTGTTACAGCTCTCAGTGCGCAGGTCTTCTCATAGGTACGGTTATCGCCCATAACACCGACACTTCGTATTGGAAGTAAAACTGCAAATGCCTGCCAGGTATGATCGTATAAATTGTTTTCTTTTAGAGCTTCGATAAAAATATGATCGGCTTCCCTCAAGAGCTCTAAGTCTTCTTGATTTACCTCACCGAGGATTCGGATCGCAAGCCCTGGCCCAGGGAAAGGGTGGCGATTTACCAGATCTTTTGAGATACCTAATTCAAGGCCTAGGGTTCTAACTTCGTCTTTAAATAAAAACCGAAACGGCTCCACCAATTTTAATTTGAGTTTCTCTGGGAGGCCACCGACATTATGGTGGCTTTTAATAACTTTTGCTCCGGCTCCGTCACCAGCCGATTCAATGACATCTGGGTAGAGGGTCCCTTGGCCTAAGTGAGTGAAGTCACTCGACTGCTCAGCAAACTCTTCAAAGATTTCAATAAAGGTTTCACCAATGATCTTTCGCTTGGCTTCTGGGTCTGTTACACCAGAGAGCTTTTTAAGAAAGGTATCTTTCGCGTCTATCACATGAAGGTTTTTTATTCCTAAAAGTCTTAGATTGTCGGATACCCAGCCACACTCGTTTTTGCGAAGTAGGCCGTGGTCGACAAAAACAGCTGTGACTCGCTCGGGCCCTAAGGCTTTAGTCATTAATACTGCTGCTACCGTAGAGTCGACTCCTCCTGACACTGCCATCAGTACTTTGCCTTCGCCGACAGTGTCTCTGATATATTTAGTCGTAGAAGTCATCATGTCGTCAGCCTGCCAATTGCTGCTTTGCTTACACAGATCTTTAACGAAATTTTCCAGTATCGATTTACCGCAAGATGTATGCTGGACCTCCGGGTGAAATTGCAGACCGACTATTGGAAGCTCTTTATGCACGATAGCAGCCTGGACATCTCCATCAGTTGTACCTACGCTTTCGAAGCACTCAGGAAGTTGTTTTACATCATCTCCGTGACTCATCCAAACTTGCTGCGCGGTCTCTAATCCATAAAATACGTTTGCTGCCCGAGAGTTCATTTCCAGGCTTAGGCTCATCTTGCTTTTGCCGTATTCACGGCGATCACCGCTTTGTATCTCCCCGCCAAATGCTGAAACTAATAGCTGCATGCCGTAACAGATGCCTAAGATAGGCTTATTAGAGTCTACTATCCACGGTGCCAACGATCTAGCACCCTCCAAATCGACGGAATCAGGTCCTCCAGAAAGGATGATCCCGTGAAAGTCAAATCCAGCTGGTGGGTTTGATGCGCGGCCCCCTATCACTTCTGCGTAAGTGCCGATTTCTCTAAGCTTGCGAACAATTAGTAATGTATACTGTGACCCGTAATCAACCACTAGTATTCCAGAGTTTATTGGGCGTTGATGTTTCATACTGAACGACTCTTCAAGCTAAGCTTATAGTTTATAGTTAGGTGCCTCGCGACTAATATATACGTCGTGAACATGGCTTTCTTTAAAGCCTGCACCGGTGATTTGGATAAAGTCTGATTTTTTCTGCAGCGTCGAAATATCTGGCGCACCCATGTACCCCATCGCAGACCTAACGCCGCCGATGAGTTGATGGAAGGTTTGGGTTAAAGACCCCTTGTATGCGACGCGACCTTCAATCCCTTCCGGAACTAACTTTTGGCTATCTTCAATCTCACCTTGAAAATAGCGGTCTTTGCTTCCGCGTTTCATAGCGCCGATACTTCCCATACCACGGTAACTTTTGTAGCTCTTACCTTGGTAGATAACCATTTCTCCTGGCGCCTCGTCGGTTCCTGCGAATAAGCTTCCGATCATGACAGTACTTGCTCCAGCGGCCAAAGCTTTTACCGCATCCCCAGAGAATTTGATACCGCCATCAGCAATAATGGGAACTCCCATTTTGCTTGCTGCCTGTGCGCAGTCTAAAACTGCGCTGAACTGTGGGACTCCAATGCCAGCGACAATGCGAGTGGTGCATATACTTCCGGGGCCAATACCGACCTTGACGGCATCGGCTCCAGCTTGGATCAAAGCTGACGTGGCAGCAGCAGTAGCGACGTTGCCTCCAATTAACTCAAACTGATATTTCCCTTTAAACTCACTGCTGAGGATTTTGATTGCCGAGATGACGCCTTGGCTATGACCATGTGCAGTGTCTACGACTAGCACGTCGGCTCCAGCTTTTAATAATGCTTCTGCGCGCTCAGTGTAGTCGCCACCTGCTCCTATCGCTGCGCCTACTAGTAACCTACCCGACGAATCTTTGGATGCTTCTGGAAACTTCCGGGCGTGCTCTATATCTCGAATGGTGAATAGTCCGACAATTTTTTTGCCGTCTACGACTGGAAGTTTTTCGATCCGATGTTTATGAAGCACTTTAACTGCCTCGTTAAAACTGGTTCCAATCGGTGCAGTCACTACTTGCTTGGTCATAATCGTGCTTACGGGGCGGTCATCGCATTCTTCAAAGTAGATGTCCCTACCGGTAA
>JANQHA010000206.1 GCA_028282865.1 Oligoflexales bacterium | reverse complement strand
TCTCTTTTCCACTTGTCGGCACTCTGCTTCCTCTCTACAGAGCACTCGACTCCGTATAATAATACAGATTATAAGCTGTATTTCAAGCATGGGTTTTATGGATAGATTCGCGAACAATATTACATTGTTAGATTGCTATATAAAACTACGCTGAATCTTGCGAGGAGTGTAGTTGTAGGTATAGCTAAATGCGAGCGACACTTTGAAAAGTCAGACCAGGACCTTTTCCAGTCCATATAAATGAACGTGGACCGGCTTTAGTAAGAGATTCCCAACGCAGCTATGCTGCTGGGATTGACGTATTTCAACATTCCGTGGAAGCGATTGCAAAGAGCCTACAGTAGTTCTGCCAGATAATATTTTTTGCTTCATCGATCTCTATACTACGGATGTCTGCAAACGCTGCAACCGTGGTTACTACATTTGCTGGTTCATTGCGTTCTCCTCTGATTGGAGCAAGGTAGGGAGCATCGGTCTCAGTTAGAATGGATTCGGTTGGTAGGATTTTTAACATTTTTTGAAAGGCTTCATTTTTCAAAACATTTGCCGGTATCGAAAAGTGCCAACCATGAGTTTCGGCTAATTGCTTTGCTAGCTTGGTTCGACCACAGAAGCAGTGAAAGTCAGCCTTCTCCACCTTGTGGTGGGCGAGTATTTCTCCAGTGCGTTTCTCTAGCTTACGACTATGAACGATGATGGGGATATCGTTGTTTTTAGCAATCTCGATGAGTTGCTCGAATACCTGTTCCTGCCTAGCGAAGGTTTCTGATCCGACCCAATAACCATCTAAGCCACACTCTCCAACCGCCATGATGTTTTTTTTCTCTGCTTGCTCACGAATAAACTCGATCTCGTCATCGACACTGAACTTTGCTATTGGGTGAGCAAAATCTTCAGGTAAAATATCGTTGATGGCTTCAATCGGGTAGATTCCTAGTGCTGGCTTAATGACTGGGTGATCTTGTGCGAGTTGCAAAATTTCTCTATTGGAATTTGGTTCAAGACCATTCACAACCACTGCGCCAAGACCGGCATCAACAGCTCTTTGAATCACTAGATCAAGGTCTGCCTTGAACCTCTCATGAGTAAGATGGGTATGAACATCAACATAGTGCATGTTTTCTTTACCTAGTTTCGGTTAATCTTTCATCTAATTGCAAAGGACGTATATTTACATGATGTTTGCTAGCTATGGCAAGGATTCGTTTTATCGCGTAAATAAACCTAGATCCGTACTGGTACGCAGTCTCCTGGTACATTCCGAGATGAAATACTAATGGGTGATCTGGGTTTGCTGATTTTCTACCCAAATAGGACTTAAATAGGGATTCGATTTCATCTAAGCTCATATAATCGACCATTGCAGAGCCTCCAGCTATCGCCGTAATCTCTTTTTGGCTCGTAGTTTGAACTCTATATGGTTGAGTGTAGGGTGATATGTGTGACCAAAGACTTGTGAGCTTCTGATAGATTGGATAATTATTGATTCGCTTTCTAATAAGGTGCAGAGAGATTGGCGAGAAGTCGTATTTAAGACCTTGCCGGGCTGCGATATCAGCGACCTTTTCGTCAACCATCCAGCCTTTAACTACAAAACTGTTAATGGTCGGGTACCCTTGGGACTTCAAGGTGTCGAGAGAGACTGAAATAATTTCTTTCAAATCCGCCTTATCGTAAGCGTTCAAAGGGATATTATCGCCGCAGTCGGACTTACAACTGGATTCTGTTAGGTAGTCCCCCCAAAAGGTCGGCGAAGATCGCTTTAACGGAACCTTTGCGGCGTCCAAAATACTTTTCCAAGCAGACAGGTGTACTCCCACTGTGTCGATATTGTCGATAGTACCACCTATAATATCTCTTGCTGCGAGCGGCTTTGCTGCTGGCTTGAGAAAGTATGCCGGACTGATAAAGTGATTGATTGGAAACCCCGGTATCGACTTTTTAACTTTCTTGATCATCTTTAGGTTATATGGTTTTAAGCTGCTTCCTTCCCACTGAATTGATAGCGCTATGTAAATGGGAGCATAGTTTTTTGAAGAGTTAGGTTCTTTAGCTAACACTGTCTCAGAAGATAATAATGGGTGTTGGCCAATGAGGGATGAGTGCCATATAAATACGCTTATTATCAGTGTATGGAGGTGAACCTTTTTCAAGGCATTTTGTTTTATGGGTACCACAGCAATTCCTTTTGCTACCGATTTATGTTTGGGACCGTTATTAACTTATTTGCTAAGCAGTTTCACTCAACCTGTGCTTGAATTTAGCTCTAAAACCTACGGCCAACATCGGTAACCCTATCAGTATAAACAAAATAAATATCGACGACAAAGGGCTAGATTTAGCTCGGTCACCGGTGGCGACTCCACAGCCGAAGAACCCACCACCGCTAGACTCGGTGCTAGACTCTGTACTGGTAATAGTCGCTCCAGAGTTGTCTCTTGAAGCAATACTTAGGTTAGATGAACTACAGTCGAAATCAGCGATTGCCGAAGTTAACCCCCTATCTTGAGCCTTTTTATAAATTGCGTCACAATACTCACCGCTGTATAGATTTTTCTCAGCGATCAACATGGTTAAAATGAAGTCATGATAGCCGCTGCTTCCAAGCATGAGCCGAGTCGCGTTATAGACTATTTGATCTAGGTTGTCGGCTGGTACAGCGTTTCCTCTTAGATCCCATAGCATGCCGGAAATAAACTGCGATTTTAAGTGCGGCTCGCTGCGAGTGTTTACGTCTAAAACATAGTTGTTATCGGCAGTCCTAAGGCATTGAGATTCAACTGCACAAAGAGATGAACCTGCAGGGCATATGGACTCTCCTAAACATGAGTCCCCAGTCCTAGCTAAGGTAAAATAATCCGCAAGTCCTTCGTGAAGAACCAATGACTCTCCAGAAGTCGATGTGATGTTATCGTAAATAATATGATGGCCTAATTCGTGCGCCGAGACATCTGAGTCCTTTGGCAGGTTGGTTAGCACCGATCCATCTCCATCACCAATTTCAATTTTAGGTGCCGAACCACCGTTACCTGGAGTGTACAATGCGTTGTTTACGGTGCCACCGACAACTGCATGAACAGTAATGTTTAACTTGTCGCTACTTGACCAGCTATGGCCCTTGCCAACAAACCAGTTATATTGCTCATTAGTATGAACAAAAGCAGAGACTTCATCGAACCTTTCATCAGAAGTGCTGTAGTTGTAAGTTCGACTAGATTCTTCAGCTTTGGTACCTGTGGTACTTGTCGTGAAGTATTGATTTTCTAAATAATTATTACTATCCACTAAGTTGTTTAGGGTGAAACTTTTCATAGTTCCATCAGATGGGTTTTTCTCGTAGACTTCCGCTGTTCCGGTTGCACTAAAAAACTTTTTCTCAATATTTGTGACATCTCCCTCAGTCACTGTAACCTGGTACGGCATTGAATTGACTTCTACTAGGAGAATTCGAGCAGCTTTGAGCTTGTTTTCGTCGACTAAGAGGCAGCTGTCGTTTTGAATTAGCTTGAAGCCCTCAACCTCAATGAGGTTTTCCGCTATTGCATCTGAAGCTGCTTTCATGTCGTCATCTAAGTCGCTCCAGCTTTGAGGCAAAGTCGTATCTTCCAGCTCTGGAATCTGACTAATAATGTGAGAGTCACCTCTTGCGTTTTCATGTACAAGAGTCTGTAAGTTACATACTGGGATACCTTGTAAAGCATATTGGTATTTGACGGTGTACAGGTTGTCTTTTCTAGCTTCGACGGTGGTTTGATTTAGTGACAAGTCTTGGTGCAAATCTGCTTCTTGTAGCAGTTGCTCAACTTGAGACTTTAGGCTATCAAATTTGTTAAAGTCATCAATTGCAAAAAAACTGAATGGTTTAGCTTTAATCGGGAGCTTGGTGGAGATCCCGACCTGAGGTAAAAATCCAGAGTTCATAGTGAGGTTTTGATCTACTATTTGGCCACATGAAGTGAGGGCTACTGCTGAAATAAGCAGAATGGAAATTTGACCAAATGCCGCTAACTTTTTCATAAGTAATCCTCAACGTTTCGAAAAAATCGAGGAAAACTTCCCGAAATTCTCAATCTTTAAGACTTATCGGCCCGTTTGGTATATGCTTGAGAAAACAATTTTGATTCGTATGATTTTAGGGTGTTAGCATTTTAGCGTAGGTCGAGATTTTGGCTGGCCCTGAGGCGAGAAAGGCCATAGGTTTGAGATTCGTCTGAAATATTAGTGGTTTATTTGGACTATTAAAAAGCCCTTCGTTAATAAATCGAAGGGCTTTCTGATTTAAGATTTTGGCGTGTATTAATACTTGAGCTTCACAAAAATCGGAAAATGATCACTGTATCCGGCCTTATCGGCTGTGACTGCATTCATATTTGCCGAGTAGGGTACTCGTGCGATCGTTGTTCCGTGGCTGAAATATGCTGGGTTGCTGTACTTAAAATCTTTAGTAATCTTTTTAGGCGCTAGAATGCGGTAGCTTTTTGGGTCAACTTCCAGGTTCTTATTGTTGCGGAGGTTTTTACTGACAAAAAAGCGATCTAGTAGGTTCCAAGTCATACCAGACATATAGAAGTAGGTTCCGTATGGCATCATTTTAGAGGTTTGATTATTTGGTCGAGATTTCTTGTAAAGCCGGTGAACATCTAAAAACGGATTTTTCGAATCATAAGACATAGTGACGAGATGAAATGGATGAGGGTGGTCTTGAGGAATGACGTTAAAATCACCCATCATCACAATATGAGTATCTGGGTTTCTTTCTAACTCCCGGTCTGTAATCGCCTGAACCTGCTTGGCAACATTTAACCGAACTGCAGAAGGAGCTCCTTGCGAAGGCCAGTGATGGACCATCACAATAAGCCTGTGGCCGTCAAGCTTGAACTCTACCTCAAGAATATTTCTTGTCGGCTTGGAATTATGAGGTTCATTGATGATGACATGCTCTCTTTTCTCTATGAATTTGAGATCGGCAGTTTCGTTAAATAGAAGTGCCAGGTCGATTCCTCGTTTGTCTGGGCTGTTAGTCATAACAAACGATTGATAACCTAGTTTTGTGGCAAATTTACCTACTACATTAGGGTTTTCTACTTCGCTCAACCCGAGGATGTCTGGTAGTTTTTGTTGAGTTGCAGATTTAATGGCTTCATCTAGTTGATTTATTTTAAGTTCGACACTAGCGTTGGTCCAGTCGCTATTTAAACATTCTTCTCGCCACCGTCGGCTGCTAATTTTTCTACATTGCTCTGCTTTGCCCGGAAAATCTTTCGGAAGGTAAGCCCAATCGTTTTTACCCTCGTCGTGCTCGGCATCGAAAAGATTTAGCACATTATAGAACATTAGCGAGAGTTCGCTACTCCCTGCTTGCAATTGTCCTGTAAAAATTACACACGAACCCACTAACAACACGATCTTTCCTAGAAAACCCATTGCATCTCCTTTGCAAGTGTTTGGTTTCAATCGAAAATTGAAAACTAAATTAGCTAAATTGTATGCTTGTTATCTGGGTAACTATAAGAAATTGTAGGTGATTGTACAAGGAGAATTAAAAACGGCCCGTAGGCCGCGTCAATTTTGATATTGTGAAGATATATAATAAGAAACTAGCCAGTTTTACGCATTTGCTTCATGAGTCTTTTTCTGGCTGCTGCGGCTTTCTTCTTTCTTTTAATAGAAGGCTTCTCGTAATGCTGACGCTTTCTCAGCTCTGACATAATGCCGGCCTTCTCAACTTGTTTTTTGAAAATCTTTAATGCGCGTTCGATCGCTTCGCCGTCTCTAACCTTTACTCCTGGCATATGATTTTTGCCCTTTCTAAACTCAAGTTAAGATATGTTGATACGTGTTAGGCGTTTAAAAAACAATCATTTTTTCTAGCTTTTCCTCTGCCTTTAGGATTACCACCTCGACTTGGGTGTGCTAGCCTTAAATACTTCAATGAAATTAGAATATTAAGCTTAGCTTAGCGGCCATTGATGATTGCTGCTCCTCACTCATCTGATACTCGCCAGATAGGGACAGCAGTGCTGGGACAATATTTGCTTTGATCCCGGCTATCGTGCCGTAAGAGCTTATTCTGTCGCTTTTGTGGATAGAGGCTTGCCCTGATGGAGCTAGGGCTGTTTTGTCGGTATCCGCTACTGTGATCTCTAGATGGCTATATTGTCCACCTACTCCTAGATATAGGTTGAAATACCTAAGAACCCCGTAGCTTACCAGGAAGTCTGCGCCGTAAGAACTAAACCTGGTATCTGTGAGGCCTAGTAGCGCAGAGTAGTGGCCCCTTACGGCCAATGCTGGGATCTTCAAACCCTCGAAGAAAGTCCACTGAATATGCGCGCCTAGTTGACTGATCGAAGTCGTATTGTCGCTACCAAAAACTAAGCCTACATCGATGGGAAAAAGGCTGCCTTTAATAAGGTATGCTTTCGTCAAGTCAACAGATTTGCTTGAAATCGTTTTCTCGTCATCCATCGCATACTGGTAGTAATAATTCCTCGAACTCAAGCCACTTTGGTATCTGTTAATCCCAAAACCAACGTGTGTTCCGTACGAGCCATGGGAACCAGCTCCTTCAATAGGTGTGTAGCGATTAAGTTGGATGAGGAATTTGGAAAATTTTTGGTAACTCTGCGAATCGTCAGAATCCTCTTGCCCAGAAGCTTGAAAGCTGTAGCCAACAGTCAAATTTATCAGTAATAAGATAGAAACGAAACGAATCGAGATCATTGTTAGTCCGATGTTAAAAATTGCCTTTATCGACCATTATGACAGTTTTAGCTTCAATCTCATAGAGTGGTTGGCTGAAGCGTCTCAATCTATTTCTATTGAGCAAGTTTATTACGACGACGCTGACGCCTTGAGCAAACTTAAAAAATTCCCTATTCCTTCTGTGATTTCACCTGGTCCTAAAAGCCCTGAAGATATTCCCGAGACGATTTCTTTTATTCAAGATGTCTGGGGCAAGGCTCCATTGCTAGGAGTTTGCTTGGGGCATCAAGCGCTTTGTTATAGTAGGGGCTTCACTATCGGCCATGCGTTGGATCCTCATCATGGGGCTGTTAGACCCCTCAGTTATCTGCAGGATCCTATTTTTAAGGGCTGCGACGAGCTCAATGTGGTTACCTATAACTCTCTTATTGTGAACACACCTGAATACTGCAACGACAGCGAATATAAGATTATTGCTACTGATCAGTCGGGTCAACTTCAGGCTATCAAGTTTTTAGGTTCAAAGTTTCCTATTTATGGACTTCAGTTTCACCCAGAGGCCCATCTGACTAAGCTAGGTCCGGTGCTTGCTAGGAACTGGTTGAAGTTTCTGGGTCAATAAGCTACTTGAATTGCAGCCAAAACATATTAACACAATCTTAATATAGTCTCTCCAGACTCTAGCCGAATAGTGTAATAAGGAGAGTTAACAAATGAATAGAACTTGGAAGTTTTTAGGGATTTTAGTTTTACTTAGTCTAGCGTCTTGTAAAAACTCGACTACGACTGTTCGTGGTGAGAAGAAAGTCGCTACAGCTGAGGAAACCGACAAAGCTGTCGATTCGGCTTTATCCAGTGTTGGTATCTCAAGCTCCGAAATTGAAACCATCGTTACAGCAATGAATAGCGAGGTCGATGCCGCCGGTATAACTGACTATAGCGGTGACTTAGTAAATACCTTCGATGAAGCTTTTGCTGGTGCCCTTAAAGGTATCGACACGGTAAAGAGCTCAAATAGTAGCTTTGATACCGCCAATGCTACTGGTGTTATTGCTGAGGCTTTGCTGAAAGTTTTGCATGGTGGGCTTAGTGACACGGAAAAGTTAGCTGAGCTTGGTCAGAAAATGGTTTTAAAACTTGCTGAATATGATCGCAGCACAGATTCAGAGTTACCACGCATTTCTACTGTGACAACAAAAATTGCCGAATCTATTAATACTTTGGCTACTAGCAAAGGAAGTACTGTTAGAACCAACTATGCCGTTAAGGTCGCTCAAGAGTTGGCTACTAATACTTCGTTGACCGATGCCCAAAAGGCAAAGGTTTTATCTTCGACCGTTAATAGTGCGATTGTCGGTGAGTCTGATTCAGATACCATCACAAGCATAGTTAAAACTATAATTGAAGCTTACGCAGCAAAAGAGTCCAATAAAACCACGGCAACTAATGTCGTAAAGACTGCAGGTGAAACTGTGGTTGCTAGTGCAGTTTCATCGGAGAGCAGTTATACTTCTGCTATTGTTAGTGGTGTTAAAGAAGCGGCTTCCGCGTCGGGGTCAGGTTTCAGTCAAACGCAGATTGACGAAATTAGCACTGCTGTTGATAATGCTGCGTCTTCAAATAATGCTCCAACAATTTCATCTATTTCGGACCAAACAGGCACTCAGGATACTGCTATAAGTAATATAGCATTTACGATTAGCGATAGCGAAACTGCGGCTAATTCTTTAACTGTATCGGCAAGCTCATCAAACACAACTTTAGTACCTGATGCTAATTTAACACTTGGAGGATCTTCGGGTAGTCGGACTATTACCGTTACTCCAGCCAGTGGTCAAACAGGTTCAGCGACTATAACTATCACCGTATCTGACGGCTCAAAAAGTGTTACCGGGACGTTTTCTGTGACTTTTAATGCGGCTGGGTTGAGTGCACCAACGTTTATGGTCGGTGTACCTTCGTCCGGTACTCAAATCGATTTAACATGGAAAGATAACTCCAGCAGCGAGACTGGTTTTACTATTGAACGCAGCACTGATGGCTCATCTTACTCCACTTTAACAACCAAAGCTGCTAACGTAACGAGTCATAGTGACACCACAGTTAGTCAAGGTACTTTATACTACTACCGAGTTTATGCAACCGGCACAGTAGATAGTTCTAATTCAAATGTTTCCACTATTTATTCAATGTTTACCAGTCCAGTAGCTACATCGGACTTTACTGTACCAACTGATGCTACCCGGATGAATGTGAAGGCATGGGGAGCCGGCGGTGGTGGTGTCGGAACTGCTGGCGAGTCGGCAGTAGGTGGCGGCGGTGGTTATATCTTACTAAATGGTATTTCGGTTACGTCTGCAGAGACTTTGAAAGTTACTGTGGGTGGCGGTGGTCAAATTAAAAGTACAAGCGCGACCATCGGTGGTGGTGGTGCTGGTGGTTCCGGTGCCGGTAGCGACGCGCTTGGTCGCCATGGATCATCTGGTGGTGGTTTGTCCGGTGTTTATCGAAGTACAACCGCTCTTGCAATTGCCGGTGGTGGTGGTGGTGCCGGTGGTGTGGCAGATACCTCGGTGTCATCTTCTTCTGGTGGTGCCGGTGGTGGTAGCTCTGGTTTGGATGCTGACTCCGGTTGTCTGGGTGGACACGGTGTGGGTGGTGGCTCTGGCGCCGGTGGTACTGGCGGCACTGCAACTGGCACCGGTTCAACTGCAGGTGCAGCTGGTAGTGCAAATACTGGCGGTAACGGTGGCAATTCGGCTGCTACTCTGCTTTATAAAGTCGGAGGTGGTGGCGGTGGTGGCGGTTATTACGGAGGTGGTGGCGCCGGCGGCGTTAACCATGGATCTTTTAAATGTGCTGATGGTGGTGGCGGTGGTTCGAGCTATGCACCTGGCGGTACTTTAACTGCTGGGTCCGGTGCTACTGCGGGCAATGCAAGCGACTCAGACCGTAACAGTGCCGG
>JANQHA010000083.1 GCA_028282865.1 Oligoflexales bacterium | reverse complement strand
AGACCAGCAAACTGCAATCCTAGAAACTGCCATTCATATATTAAAAAACTCTAAATCCATCCGAAACTTAGTTAAGCGGGCCGAAACAGAGGAAAACGCCAAGAAGTACTCTCGTCACGCTGACGTTTAACGGTATCGATGGTCAATCCGGAATCTTAGAGTCAATAGCCAATGCGTGGATTTCCTGCTTCATCCAGTCACCAAGTGCTGAATATATCAATTGATGCTGTTTGACCATAGTTAGGCCCTTAAACTGCTCGGCCTCGACACTAACTTGCCAATGATCACCACCTCCGGTTAAGTCGTAAGCCTTGACCTTAGCCCCAGGTAAGCACTCAACTATTTTTTGTTCGATATCTTCTGGTTTCAATGCTACTCCTTCATTAGTAGTGGAGGGTTCTATAATCAAAAAAAACACTTTATACCTAGCAACGAACAATAAGCACAAGCAAGAAGAATTATCAAAACTGCTTCCTGCCGATAAATTAGATGTAAAGCTAGCCAGCGACTTAGACCAGAACATTGACTGGATCGAGGACGGAAAAACCTTCGAAGAAAATGCAGCTATTAAAGCCAGTGAGCTGCGAAAATATACCGATAGAGCCGTGCTAGCAGACGATTCAGGGCTCGAGGTAGCATACTTAAACGGCAAACCAGGGATCAAATCCGCTCGATACGCTGGTGAGCATGCGGACGACAGAGATCACGTCAACAAACTGCTACAGGAGCTGCAAGGCATACCTATGACCGAGCGACAAGCAAGGTTCGTATGCACGTTAGTATTCGTAAACGAGCAAGGAATTAGAAAAACCTATGTAGGAATATGTAAAGGGTGCATTAGCACCGCTCCTAAGGGAACCAACGGCTTTGGTTATGACTCAGTCTTTATCCCAGAAGGGCATCAGTATACCTTTGCAGAAATGACCTCGGCACAAAAAAACTTGTTATCTCACCGTAATCGTGCCGTAAACTTATGGTTAAAAGATTATTTAGCATACTTCATCGCTGACGAACTATAGTCACGATATTCTTTACTAGCGTTAATCCAGCCAAAATCCTTATGCTTCAGTGACTTTCGAATCTCTGATCGATACTTTTTAGGTTGGATAAGATAGCTATTCAAAATTATTGCTGACTTACTTGGCTGGTTCGTTTTGGCATAGCACCGAGCTAACAAAAAGTTAGATTTTCTAACTGTCTTCTCTTCATCAGCCCAAATATCCTTCTTTTCAGACCTATCGAACACATCTTTTAGAACCGGAATAGCCTTTCGACATAAATCAAGCTTACGGTAAGTTAAACCCAACATATAAAAACCCTTAACATCCAACTCGTTTTTACTACGAGCAACTTCAAAGAGCTTAGCCGCTTCTTTATAGGACTTTTTCTTATAAAGTCGAATAGCTTTTTTATACTCTTTAGATCGTTTGGAAGCGATCCGGCTACGGTCACCTTCTGAGGACTTAGCATCTCCCACAATTTTGATTTTGGTCGATATATAAGATGTCTTTAACAAACGCGTGGCAGT
>JANQHA010000032.1 GCA_028282865.1 Oligoflexales bacterium | reverse complement strand
CACCCTTTTGTATCCGCAACCTCCACCGGGGTGTTGCGATTCGTATCTTCTTCAGATAAGGCTAGGCTAAATAGAGCAGCTCTAGATCGTAGTGACAGTAGTCAAGTTCGAGACAATTTCCAGTTTAATGTTTCAAACTCGGGACAAGGTAATAAATATGATGTTGAAATGGGGTTTGAAACGGCATTTAAGAGCTTAACTAAGAAAAAAGGGAACTCCTCCGGTTTTAGGGGAGGTTTAAATTTTTCGATAAGCTTTAGGGAAATACAAACTTTTGGCCAAGTAAGCACCGTAGCAAGAATAGAGTTAAGTGATAGTGGAATTTTCCGAACTAGTGACAAGACAGGTGAAAAGCTCGATATTTCCGAACGCTACGGATTTATTGAAGACGGAAATGTTATTGCGGCCCTACTTAAAGGTATAAAGCATACAAGTTTTAAAAATCAATTATCAAAAAAATATAGAGATGCTCTAGAGAACATTGACGTAGTATCTATAGCAGGTAGTTCTGTTAACCGAGGGTTCTTTACCGCTGCTGCAATGTCAGGCTACGGGGTAGAACTAGTAGACGGTAAATTTTCGACTATTGCTCATTTAAGTGAAGTCACTGACCGCCTATATGAAGCAGAATTTGACGCAAGGCTAACTCAACACTTAGAAAACGTAAAAAGAGAGCAAGAATTTCGAGAACAAATGGAAGCTATGCGAGTGGCGAAACGTAGACGCATCCGCGTTATAGGTGGGAGAAGTAGCTCTGGGAGTTCAGGTCCGAGCAGGCAAAACTTAGTTGGAAGAGCCGCGAAATTTTTCAACCAGCCAGCCTATAGATCTGCCCCTGCGCATAATGAGTATTATTATAGGCAGTAGGGGGGGTGTAGGCTGAGGTATTTTTTAATAGCGCTACTTAAATTGTAGAATTTAGATTTAACCTTGCATGGTCTCAGTTTTTAAAATTAAACACCCCAAAGCTTCCCGGCCATATCGCTAACGAATGATCTTTTTTTGCAATAGAATATAAGTCTTCTAGCTTTGCGGTTAGGTTCGTTACTAAAGATTTACCTTTGACAGCGGTATAGCTCGACCTTATAAGCGACTGAGTGTCCAACTCATCTAAGCATCTAAAAAGCTTGGTCACGCCTTTGAGGCAGTCTCTGAGGTTGATTTCTTCAGGAACATATTGGTAGACAGGATATAACTTCTTGGGATCCAATCCTCCGAGTTTTTTTGCCTCCTGATATGCTTCGACCATACCGCCTAGCTCATCGACTAGGCCGTTTTCCAGCGCCTGCAACCCAGTGTAAACTCTTCCTTGCGCAAGCTCATGGATCTCTGATACCGACTTTTTTCGACCTGCTGCGACTCTTTTCAAAAAGAGCTGATAGGCGGTATCGATACTATTTTCAACGATCGCCTTATCGAATGCAGAGGTGGGTTCACCGGCGTTTAGGAGCTGAGCTCTGTCACTTTGAGTGATAACGTGGAAACTGACCCCATACTTTTCCTTAAAAGGAGCTAGATTAGGAATGGCGCCAATAACTCCAATTGAGCCAGTAATGCTCGTTGGCTCTGCAAAAATCTTGTTCGCTGCGGCAGAAATATAGTAACCACCTGATGCTGCCACAGAGCTAAACGAGACTACAACTGGAATTTTTGCCGCAAGATTTTTTATGTCGTTCCAGATTAAGTCTGATGCGGTTGCTGATCCACCGGGGCTATTAACTCTGATGACCACTGACTTAATATCTTCATTTTCTTTTGCCCATTTAATTTGTTTGTGCATTGCATCGGGGGTGATGTATTCTGCCTTCTGATCGCCGACCTCCATAACAATTGAGCCAGAAGCGTAAATAAGCCCGATTCCCTGATCGCCGTCGTCGGTATTTTCAAGCTTGGGATTATAGCCTTTCATATAGTCTTTGCGGCTGACAGCGATGAGATCGTCATCTGCAAATTCTTTTTTAAGCAGATCGACTACTTGTTCCTCATAATCTCCGTAGAAACTCACAAGGTCAACCAACCCCTCGGTTACTGCAGTATTGGATGTATAGATAGACTGCTTAAGCCAACCATTTACAGTGGCTATATCCTTCTCTCGGGATGCTGAGATTTCCTGTACCAGATGGCTACGAATGCTTTGCTCCATACTTTGGTACATGCTGACAACCTCTGGGCTAGGTTGATCTAAAACTAATGGCTCAAATGCACTTTTATACTTCCCTGCTCGGACTACCTCAAATTGAACCCCAAGCTTTTTAAGCCCAGTGCCAAAATAAGTGAGTTGGAAAACAGGGCCAGGAATCATAAGACCCCCAGCGGGAGATAGTGCGATCTCTTGAGCCAATGAAGCTAAGTAATATGTATTAGAGTTAAAGTCGGTTGCCCAAAAAAATATTTTTTTGCCACTTTGCTTAAAGGTTGAGAGTAGCCCCCTAATCTCCTCTATCTGACTGCTACTTGCTTGCAGATTGTCGAGCTTAACTATAAGTGCCTTGACATGCTCATCTGCAGTCGCACCTCTTAAAGACTTTCTGATGCTTGAAAAGGTAATAACTTTGGGTCCACCAAATAGCCGGCTAACAATCTGGTCTTCTAAACTCGGGGCTTGTTCAAGTAGAATGCCATTCAAGTCCAACCGCATGACTTTAAGCTTCTTATAAAGGCTCTCTTTGGGCGAGGTGCTTTCAGTAGGGTCTTTGCTGAAAAGTATCGCAAGAAAAATGAGTACTGGAATTGAGGTGAAAAACACCCCTACAGAGATCAAAAAGAACCTAATTGGCTTCCAAACGAGTCCAAAAAATGTGGAAAATGGCCTTTTAGGCTGTTTTGGGGCTGCGGCAGTATCGGTCATTGTAGCGGCTTCCTAAGCAAGTGGTGAAGCTATAATTAAGCATATATTATCGATAGTTACAAGC
>JANQHA010000498.1 GCA_028282865.1 Oligoflexales bacterium | reverse complement strand
AACGCGTAGTAAGAAGACGACTGCGGAGTCTCGCCAAAGTGGATGTTGATTGTCGCATTAGGCTGGTGGTGATTGACAAGCTCTCCGAAAGAATTCATGACGCAATGAGCGGCAATAATGAAATGCTGTTTTCCAATTTTAGCCGCACTACAGCTTTGCATCCCATTAAAAGCCCGCACTGCGGCCGGAAATTGGCCAGGGCGCGCTTCGCTACCGTTTAGTATGCTTAAAGACGACTTCTCGCCGCTATCATCCTGGAATCCACACCCCGAAATCATCAAGGTCGAGGCAAAAAGAACAAAAATCGACTGCTTAAAAATCCGGCAAAACCTAGCCATTTCCATTGGTTATCTCCTGGAGCTGCTACGAAAGCATTTAATTTATACTGAGTTCTACGAATAATTGGCCGGCTGGTCAAGTATATTTTAAATAAAATCAAATATTTCTTTAGTCTTTAACAAATCTTTATACGCTTAGGTATAGTCCTCGTAACTCTTTTCCTCTCGGAAGTTAGAGCCAAAATGCTGGTTAATTTTACTTTTGGCCTCAAACCGTTGGTCATTCACACGGTATACAGACCTGGCAAGCTCAATAAATACCTCGTCAAATTCCTTCGCTTTCTCTTTGAGCCTGATATCATCTTCGATCTTCCAAAGGCCTAAATTGACATCTTGCAGTTCAGAAACGAGCTCATGGCTCAAGTCGATATTGTTAGATTCACAGACAGCGGTAAGGGCATTCAGCTCTTTCTTTATGTGGTGCAGTTTGTCTTCGTTTTTAATCATCTGGCACTTAATGCGAAGAATCGTAACTTTATCGACTAACTCCCCTACCGACACCGGAACTGTAATTTCTGACATACCTTGCTAAACCCCTTCTACCGCAACAAATAGACCACAAAGTATAATTATTTGGCCCCAGAGTGCAGCAAGTAATTTCCACTTTTGATAAATTATTGCTATAGTCTCCCTATAATTAAGTACATGGATGTGTATGGGCTGAGGTTGAGGTATCGACCGCGGTCGAAGAAATTTCAAACGCAATATGAACCGTTTTAAGGAGGAAGCGATATGCGTATGTTTGTGTTTTTGATCTTGTTGGCAATTTTGCCACTTACCACCCAATGCGGTCATGAATCGGATACTTCAGAGCTATCAGAGTCAGCGGAAAATAAGCCGACCCTTGTAGTCATGGGGGGACGGACGAGTTGTGGTCGAGACTCCAATGGCAACGACCCATCTCCTTATGCGATGGGGATGTATAGCAGAGCAAAAGAAGTTATGGATATGCTCTATGACCAAGCCGGGGTAAAAAGTGATTATGTTCTCAGCTGCTACGGTGAGTCTAGCACGGTTATCTTCGCCACAAGTTCAGAGCCTAACAAGATAGCAAGAGCCACCAAAGAAGAGTTTTCTAACATGCTACAGCAAAACCGGGGCGCTTCGAGTGAGTTATTTTTTGCAGGCCACTCCTACGGAGGTTGGTTGGCTATGAAAACTTCTCTGGCTCTGAACGCCGAAGATCAGATATCTGGCCTATTTACAATCGACCCGATAAGCCGGGTGAAGTGTAGTTTTAGCAAACCATTTGGCTGCCAAAGCTCTCCAACTGATATCAAGCGAGCACAAAGAGAATCTATTAACCAAAAAACCGGACAATGGGTCAACTTTTTTCAGACTCAAACTTGGTACTTGCACGCCAGTGCTATTAAAGAGGCGGACATAAACTACGAGGTCGATGCAGCTCACCGCGAGATCGATACTAGAGCCGGCGTTTGGAGCGAGATTTATAAGGTTATTGCTGCTCGTTATTAGAGGATTGCAAACTTAGCAGTTGGGTCCAACCTCCGGTTTATCTTCTCGCAGAAATCGGAGACACCCATCGCAGAGTTCCAATCAAAAGGTCGCATCTGTAGCTCTTTAGAGATTTCTAGTAACTCTAAATACATTTGAGATGCCCACTCGATTGACCGTTGGTGAGACGAAGACTCTCGAATTTTATGAAGAGCTTTTCGAGCATGGCCCTGAGAGCGTAGTTTTTCAAGTTCGGTGAGCAATGTTTTTTCTGCCGCTAGCAAAGAACGGGGGCTTTCCGCCATCGGGACTTTAGCAGGAGCGTTCGACTGGATGGCATTATTAATTGGTTCGGCTCCCTCGTCCACTAAACCACACTGAGCA
>JANQHA010000033.1 GCA_028282865.1 Oligoflexales bacterium | reverse complement strand
TCTAAAGGCTCCGAAGCTGAAGCTTGCAGTGCCAAACCAAACATCACTAAAGTCAAGAAAGTTACTTTAATACCCATAGCACCTACCTCCTATTTGTCTTAGACTGTATCGTGAATATTTCAAAGAAACTCTTAACAAAGGGGCCTGAAGATAACAAGAATAAAAGAGTTAGCGAGAACATCGTAAAAAGCCCTAGAACTATAGGAAAAGGTAAGCTTAAGATTCTATTATACAAAATATCAAAGTAGAAATAATACTTGCTATTAGAAGGAGTAGCATATGAGTAAAAAACGCTGTGAGTGGGCAGGAACATCAGACCTCGAATACCTACGTTATCATGACGAAGAGTGGGGGGTACCTGTAACAGACGATAGGTTGTTATTCGAGTTTTTAATTCTTGAAGGAGCTCAAGCTGGGCTAAGTTGGTCAACGATTCTAAAAAGACGGCAGGGTTACATCAATGCTTTTGAAGGATTTAACCCTGAAAAGGTTGCAGCATTTGGTAAACGAAAAATCAATGCACTACTAAAAGATCCAGGAATCATTCGTAACAAACTAAAGGTCGAATCAGCAGTCCGAAATGCAAAAGCTTTTTTAGAAGTTCAAGAAGAGTTCGGTAGTTTCTCAAGCTACCAATGGTCGTTTGTAGATCACGAACCCATCCAAAATTCTTGGAAAACTATGAAACAGGTCCCAGCCCAAACAAAGGTATCTGAAGCATTCAGCAAGGATTTAAAAAAGCGCGGTTTCAACTTCGTCGGACCAACGATTATGTATGCTCATATGCAGGCAGTTGGCATGGTGAATGATCATACAGTCGATTGTTTTCGTTATCGCCAGATTAAGAAGCTTGGTGGGGTTCAAAGGATGTAGAACTGGTGGTTCGCCACTTCGTAAAATACCAAAATGTCCGCTGCAGATATTTTATATTTACACTATTATATCGTTTTTCCCTGATAGTGAGAGTGGTATAAGTAACCAGCTTTTGGATAAACAGGGAGAAAACTTGAACAGCGCCTCTCAAATGAACAAAATAATTAAGAAAAAGATATACATAATCAGAGGTAAAAAAGTTCTTTTAGACACCGACCTTGCAGAGCTTTATGAAGTTGAGACAAAGGCTTTAAAACAAGCAGTCAGAAGAAACCTCAAAAGGTTCCCAGAAGACTTCATGTTTCCACTTACAAATCAAGAACTTAGAGATTGGAGGTCACAAATTGTGACCTCCAACCCTTCAGCTAAAAAGGTTTAAGACACTCACCTTTCGCTTTTACAGAGCAAGGTGTGGCAATGCTTTCATCAGTATTAAATAGCGAACGAACAATCATGGGCAGTCTATACCCACTAATTTTAGAAAACCCTAAAATAATTTAAATTTATGCCGATTAGTAACAAACTAACAGGAGTCAGTGTTTAGTGGTTACTCGATTAGGTATATTTTTATTACTCACCTTTGCAGCATTTGATGCATATTCAAATTCTTATATAACGAATTTGCTAACAAGATGCTCTGGTAGGGCATTAAACCTTAGTCAAATTGGAAGTTTCCAACATCGCATGATGGACTACCTGAATGGCAACTATCGTAATACGCCGCAAAGCGTACTGTTTGAAGAAACAAACGTAAATTTGATGAAAATTGGGCAAAAAGTTCGAATTTCGATAAAAGACCGTTACACTGGAGACTATGAAGTAAACGGTTTTTTTCTAGGTAGATTCACCCTTGAATACCCAGGATTTGATGCTCTTGCATTTCTTGACCCTAACAGTCTGGAGATACACTGGACATCTACAAACAAACCAATTGTCACAAATATCTATGGTCAATCTGTTAACTCATACGCGGCCAGACCAGTTCCAGTACTTATAGAAAGGCAGTGTGGTGAAAATTGTGCTGCACACTCATTACTTAATTACTTTAAAGCTATTTCATTTTCTAAAGATCCATATAAGCCAGTAAGTTTTGATACAGCTACTGAAAATTCATGGAAAAACTTAGATCTCTTTAACGAGGCATTGAAGCCGCTTACTGAGGAAATATACGAGGGTAAAGACAGGTATCAACGCTATCTAAATTTAGTTAAAACCAAAGCTGAAGAATTTAATTCGGATGTCGATATAACAGATAAACACCGCGATATTATAAGTCATTTGGAAAAACCCGATACTTTTGCAATTCTCAACTACGATACAGAAGGCGCGGGGCACAGCATTCTTGCCACGGGTATTATTAAGCAAAAAAAGCAGATATGGATTATTGGCTTCAATTCGAATAACACCTCACCCACCCTAATAAACTTAAATGGCCTTAAGTTCACAAAGTATCACTCTATTCTTCTTACCCCACCAAGAAACATCAATTAATTAGATTAGCGTATTTTTTAATAGATAAATTTCTCTTTAGACCAGAGACATATCTTCCACCATACGCCTAGAATGTTCTGGTATAAAATTTTTAGCAAAAAACTTCAGGATGCCTTAATCCACCATTTTTCCCTTTAAAATCAAGCTATTTTTCTTATTTATTTGAGACCCTAAAACAATTTAAGTTTCTGCCGATAAGCAAGCCATGAAAAATATCACTTTAATCTCAATGCTCTGCATTTTCGTAGGCTTACAGAGTTGTAAGCCACGGAGTGGTTCGTCTTTATCAGCGGTTCCAGATCATGTGAGAGTCGATAAACAGCTTAAAACACTTTTCACTTACCGGGCCATCGCTGATTCGGTTGGGCTCCATGTCAATAATCACCCATTTTACCGTCGAGCACTAATGTATGCAGTCGAAGCATTTTCAAAAGTTACTCAGGAACTCAAGACTTCGTCTAAGGCTCGAGCTAATAACTTCAAGGTCAAGATGGAGTCGATCAAATGGCTGAGCAAAGAGCTGACAAAAGCGGAGTATGATGAGTTTCTTTTGACTGAATTCGAAGAAGAACCCACCTCAATTCCCGGTCATGTCGTGCAATCACCGTACTTCAAGCAAATGGATCCTGAAGGTTTTGGGCCAGAGGGTCTTATCAACCTGGCAAAGCTTGACCGGGCATCTGCACCAAGCTGCGAGTATTTAAAAGACCCAATGCTAGCAAATCGAAGGTTTGCAGTCTGCTATAGCTTTGAAACCTGCGGCTACGCAGTCAACGAGTTGAAAGTTCTTTCGCAATTTACCCAAGAAGATAAGTACCGAAAATATGTTCCGGCGGTTGATAAACTCTTCGAAGAACTCAGCCTAGACATTCAATGCTTAGTTGACTCGCATACTAAAAACCTGCTCCTATACCGAGCAGAGACCTTAAAACTCTCTCAAAGATTCTACAAGGCATATGAGTTTGAACCATTTCATAGACCTATGCCTAACTCCAGTCATGGAGAGAGTATCGCACAACTCCAAGGCAACCTTCGATCAATGATCAAAAAAGCCGAGAAAGAGTTTATCCGCACCGATGATCCAAGCAGAGTTAAGATGCCTATTATCGACGCTATGAGAGAAGATCAAGCCTATAAAACACACTTTGATATGGATTACGAGCGTTATGTTCATGATGATGACCGGCTAGGAAATCCAGATAACCTCCAGTGTAACGATGAAAAATGTGAAAGCATCACGTTAAAGCTTGATGATGAGCAACAGGCAGCCATAGAGCATATTGTCGATGATTCTGCAGGGTACGCGGCAGCAGCATACTCAGAAAACAGAGCCATGCTCGAGTATATTGAACGTGCTAGCACGAACGATATCAGACCATGGCTAAGTAACCTAGAGAGTAAAGTCCAAGACTGGGTTCAATGGCGAGTCCAGTTTGAAACCTCAGGGACCCCTAGGCCACAAAGTTTAGAACTTATCTCACCTACTGTAGCTTTTCAAATGTTAGCTATATTCTACGAGCACGAGGCCTTTCTTCCGTTAAGGCGCCAGTACTTGCGCACCATGCGGTTTGTCTCCCGAAAATTCTACCGTTTTAAAGATCAGAATTCACTCGGCTATAAAGAGAAGCTAGAAACTGCTAGCGTAACTATAGATGCTCTTGGAAAAGCAATAGATGCTTACGATAAAAGTTTAGCTAGCTATGCTGATGGTATTGGTTTTGCCGGTAGAAACCTTCTTAACAAAGAAGTAGAGCTAACAACCAGAGAACGCGGCTACCCTGAGTATTTTCACTCCTTGATGGCTAGCATCGCTATCTACGCCAAAGATCACCAAGACTATGCGGCTGCCGCTACAGAGGTTGCCGAAATAAACGCAGAACAAGCTATGCTAGGCGAGAGTCGACTACTTGATAAAGGTACGCTAAAAAAATTAGAACAAGCCAACAAAAAAAGGGCTGCTTACCAGAAACAGGCGATATCGGCAGCATTGGAGCTCTCATGCTTAAGCTACGGCGCCGGTGAACAGATACATAAGTTCTATGAAACCGGAATTAATAAACCTATCATGTCGTGCTGGAAGTGGGTTCACAAGCACAGAAATAACTGGTTTCACTGGCTCAATGGCGACAGTCGAGACGATTTCAAGGTTGAAGATGGTTTCGTCGGCAACTTCCCATTAGAAAGGATTTGCAGACCACCAGGCTCTAGCAGCCCTATTAGCTGGACTCGCAAAATACAAATAGACAGCGACGCTGCAGACACCGCAGCATGCGCCGAAACCACTATGAAGTTCCAGCAAGAAATCAAGTCTCTAGCTTTTCAGGCTGCAGCAATGCCAGTGATGATGGGCGCCGGCGGAATAGTCACGCAGCTCATTATCAGAAAGATGCTGACAGCAAGGATGACCAGTGTGATCGCCTCTAGAATTGGCTCCAAAGTCGCCACGAGGCTAACTGGCTCAACCACCTCTAAAGGCGTAGGCCAAGCAGCTACCGATGCTGTGATGCTTAGGGGAAAGCTGCTGTCAGGAACCCAAGTTAAACGCGTTGCAGATCTATTAGCTCGCCGAAAGCTAGCGCAATGGAGCAGTGCAAAGTTTGGCAAGATTGCCATGTCAGCGACCTCAAGCATGATATCCGCGGCATTTTTAACGGTAGCATCAAGAACAGTCTTTACGGCTCTGGGCATGCAATCGCTAGTAAATCCCGAATACGCCAATAAATATGGTTATCTGCTCGGAGGTATCATGGACTGGTCTAAGGAAACCATGATCAACGCCGCGATCTTTATGTCGTTTGGAGTATTCCACGGACTTTCAGGAACAGCCTCATCAGCGTTAGCTTCAACGTTACCAAGGTCATCTCTAACGTATTCTTTTGTTAGCAATTGGATGCCTTTCTTTGGAACCGTCGGTTTTTTCTCTGCTACCCCCAAGATGATGGAAATCACCAACCACGCAGTCAAAGCGACCACTGGCTATGATCTTGGGCTTCACGACGAAGATAATGCCCATGGTTATTACTACAGCCTGTTTCACTCCCTTTTAATTACATTAGCATTTAAAGGTGGTCATATGATTGGCCCTCGCTTAACCACCAAAAGTGCCAAAAACTGGATGCATAAAAGAGGGATAAGGGCGGTACCCGCAGACGTGAAGCCTCTGACTGAAGCTGAAACGATTGCTCAACGAGCTGAGATGATGAGGTTTAATAGGATATTCAGAAATCCTCGAAAACTAAGTCAGAGTTTTGAAATGAAACCCACAGCTGAGAGCAAAGATTGGCCAGTACGTCGAGTTGAGATGGTTCTAAAAGAAGGTAACAAAAACCTTGAATTCGGGGTTCATGACCCTATCGTTTTATTTGGGCTGCGCAGTGGGTTTGAAATGCGAACTGCAGAAGCAAACAGGATCCACAGTTTGAAAAAACGGCTCGAGGGTAAGGAGAGGCTTAACGCAGAGACCAGAAAGCTATTCGCAGAGCACTCGAAATCCGTAGAAAAACAAATGCTCCCAGAATTGACAAAGAAATGGAAGAAATACGACCAAAGAATGGCAGCACAAATTAAACAGCTAAGAAGCGAAAAAAATCCAGATATGGACCAAATTGTGATCACTCGCAATCTCAGGAAAATTGGCGCCAAATTACACGAGGTGATGAAAGATCCAAGTCAGCGAATTGATTACCTACAAAGTATTAATGTTATAAATTACCATATCTACCAACAGTCACGAGCCCAGCCATCATACACTCGACCTGACTCATCGCAATGGCAACCAAGCATAGAAGATCGCTCTCAGCAATAAATCAGCCTATTTTTGGTCAGTTTGCCAGTTGTTATAAGCAGCAAAACCGTGCTAAAATCGAGCATACTTACCAATCATATTATACATACGGAGAGTAGAGATGCTGAAAACATTTTCTTTGGTAATTGGATTTACCTTTATTTTTGGCGCATGTAAGACGACGAGTTCTGATTTGTCAAGTGGGGCGGGAACCCTTACGAGATGTAATGAAATGGCGAAAAAGAGGCCCGTACGAGAGCTATATGAGCAAGGTAAAATTTTTAAAGAGATTAGCGAAACTAGCCCAAATTTAAAACTGACATCTGATCTGACATTTAAAGAATTGCTAGCATGCACCGCGATAGGTTGTAACAATCCACAAGTTAAAATTGCGGGCATCGCGACATTTGATAAAAATGGTAACCTCGTTGCACTTGGGAATGATTCGGCAGCAAAAGTTGCAGAAGGAACAGCCAGAGCTGCTAGAGCCGTTGGACTGGCTAATATAGGCAATCTAGATGGGCTCATAAAGGCAATGGAAACAGGCCGAGCGAAATTTTTAGAAAACCTTCCTAAAGGGAATGTAACTAACTTAAAGCAACAACTAGCTGCTAGAGCCCGAACTGCTCACGCAATGGGAGTGGTACTTTTAGCAGGAGGAAAAGTTGCAGAAGCAAGTGCAGCCTTTAGCTGGGGAGCTGCTAACATAACGGAACTCAAGGCTTTAGATGCGAAGGCGAGCTCAGAGATCGCTAAAGAGTCTGTAGAAATGATACGAGAAACTAACCGTGGTAATAACCAAGCCTCGATGGACCGAAGAGGCCTTGACAGCCAGAAAACTGAGCAGGCTCGTGGCATCCTCGCTAATACTTTATCGAGCATAGAAGCAGCAATACCAGGTTTAGGAGCGAAAGAGTTAATAGCTGGATTAGTTCCACCTACCGAAGCTAAAGTTATTCTGGCTGCCAATCGCCTTATGAATGATGGAAAAATGGCTGCCTATGAGCGCACCCTAAGTAGGATTGGAACAGTTATATCGGAAATAAGAGGCTCAAATGGCAACCCGGCAACAATGGCAAGGCTGACCGGTAATTTAACAAAAGAGCTAGTAAGAAAAGGAGTTCCAGAAGCAAGAGCAACTGAAATCGCGCGAGGGTTGGGCCAAAGAGGTCGCCTTCTAGTATCAATGCCCCGAGGTCCTGCAGCAATCAAATAACCACCACCTACAGCTCACATTCAAGACACCCCTTGGTAACAAGGGGTTTTTTGTTTCTAAACCACTACCTTTCGGCCTGAGTTGCTTATTGCTAGAGTCGCCCTATGCATGATAAAATCTAATAAATTCACCAATCGTCCATATATGGAGATATAAGATGCTAAGATCGATTTCTTTAGTGGCAATTCTAGCCTTGGGAGCCTGCAAAACCACTAGTTCCTCTGATTTATCCAGTACAGCAGTAGCAAATAGAGGCTGTAAGCGAGCTGCAACGGTTAAAGATCTTAATGAATTACCTGAACGCCTGGGAACCCTTAAATCCATAAGTGAACGGCAGCCATCACTGGGAACCACAGTAGGAGTAACTATGGTTGGGGCTACTTGGTGCTTTAAAGGCGGGTCACAATGCAAGGAGCCAAGCTTCCCTATCGAGCAATACGGTAGGACTGAAAACGGCAGGCATGTACTAAACGGGCCGGAAGCTGAAGCGCGGCTTCGGGCCGACTTCAATACTGCCTTAGAGAGCGTTGGCAGAACTCACCGTGGTAACCTTGCGTCTTTGGTTAACAAGTTTCAAGCCTGGAAAACTGATCTTGCAAAAAACGGCCTTAGAAACACACTCAGTAAAGAATCTGTAGTAGCCGAACTCGTCGGTAATGCACAGAGGGCCGCAGCGGCGTCTAGGATTTTGTCAGGTGGCGGAGAAGTCAATAATAGTGCCGAAGCGCTGAATTTAGCTGCTACTCTGAATGCACAGGTGTATGCCTTGGATCAAAACACCGGCAAACCAATTATTGAAGGCTTTACCCAAGACTTGAGGCAGCAAAACGAGAGATTAAATCAAAGCGGGGTCAATAGCCGAGGTAGTGACAGTCAGAAAATGCAAATAAAACGGCAAGCAATCGTCGAAGTTGCCTCACTTATCGAAGCGGCTGTTCCCCACCAAGGAGCGAAGGAACTAGCA
>JANQHA010000384.1 GCA_028282865.1 Oligoflexales bacterium | reverse complement strand
GGTGAACTTATATCTAGGTTAGCTAATGACATCGCCCAGCTTAGAGCTTTCTTTGCATTCGGCATGCTCCAGCTACTAAATCTTATTTTCTTGATCACTATGACTATCAACAAAATGGCAGAAGTACATATGCAGTTAACGATCATATGCCTTTCGCCTCTATTATTAATGATAGTGATTATGAAGTATATGATGGGTATTATGCACAGGGTATCGATGGAAAACCAAAAGGCCATCGGTAAACTTACCAACCGAGTTACCGAAACATTTGTAAATATTCACGTTATCAAAGCAAACTCGGTCGAAAAAACATTTCTCGATCGATCACATAGCGAAAATGAAGAAGTCTATCGTACTAACATTAATGCCGTTGTACTCAGAACAATTCTGTTCCCAATCATGGGTTCGTTTATGAACATTTCTCAGGTCATAGTGATCTTGTATGGCGGTAATGAAGTCATATCAGGAAGGCTATCAATCGGTGACATTTTAGCATTCAATATCTATATAGCTTACCTTAGTTTCCCGTTAACTGCTTTTGGCATCATACTTTCACTCTATCAAAGATCGAAGGTTGCTCTAGAACGCATTAACAAAGTAGAAACCCACCAAAGCGAACTAGAATCTACTTCGAAGGCACTAACTAACATAGACACCAGTAATACTCTTGAAATGAACCATGTGAACTTTTCATACTCAACAAAAGATGACCAAAGTAGCTTTGCAATCAAAGATATAAGCCTCAGTGTATCACCAGGAAAACATATCGGAATATTTGGACCAGTAGGATGCGGCAAGTCAACCCTATTTCAGCTGATAACTAGAGTTATAGAGGTGCCAAAAGGTTGTATTTTCTTCGAAGGACAAGATATTAGAAGCATCGACCCCGAGAGACTTCGAAGCGATATCAGCTTCGCTACCCAGTCCGTACATCTGTTCTCATCTTCAGTAAGAGAAAACCTTAGCTACGGCCTAGAGGGAGTTGACCAATTGAGGCTAGATTCAGCAGCAGAGGCAGCCTGCATCTTAGACGAAATACGAGGCCTGCCCAATGGGTGGGATACAGAAATAGGCGAACGAGGGGTACGGCTTTCTGGCGGCCAAAAACAAAGGTTGGCTTTGGCCAGGATTTTCTTGAGATCGCCCAAGCTGCTACTTCTCGATGATGTCCTCTCAGCAGTTGATCACCATACAGAGAGCCAGCTACTAAAGTACATAAGCTCTACCAATATTGCGACAATGATAGCTTCACATCGAATTTCAGCCTTGCAACACTGTGACGAAGTCATCTTGATGGACGACGGAAAAATTATCGACCGAGGTTTATTGTCTGAACTAACCAGAAAGCATAGCTCATTCATGGCAGAGATAGGAGATCAGTCTGATCATGAGTCATAACCTAAAAGATGAGCTGTTAAACTTGAGGAAACTCTGGCCTTATATTAGAGATCAGAAAAAGCTTCTTGTGCTCGCAGTATGCCTACTGCCAATTATTGCACTGTTTGAAATGGCCATTCCAATCATAATTAAGTGGTGTATTGATGAAGGTATGGTTAAGTCTCAATGGGACCAATTGAAATTAGGGGTAACAGCATACTTTTTAGTAATCGTCTTACAATACTTATGCCGGTCAACCCAAGCGTTAAGTATGGCTTATGCAGTGCATCGCATGGTTAAAAAACTGCGTAAGAAGGTGATTAAACATATCATCAGTTTATCTTGTAGCTTTCATGACAAGACTATGAGTGGCAGCCTAGTGACCAGAGCAACTTCAGACTTTGATAACCTCTCCGAATCGCTAAATACAGGGGTACTGACTTCCGTTATCGATCTTGCAGTCCTTTCTGGAAGCCTGATAGGTTTATTTTACTTAGACTGGTCTCTAGCACTAAGTAGTATCATTTTGCTTCCAATAATATTTTTTATCGTATCTTGGTTTGCAAAAAAAATAAAAAATACGATGTTAATTGCACGGGTAAAAATAGCTACATTAAACGCTTTTACCCAAGAGTGCCTTTACGGGCACACCACCGTCAAATTGCTAAATGCACAAAAAAATGTCCGAGTTAAATACGATCAGCTTTCAGAGGATTACCGAAAGGCTCAAATGAATTCGGTAGTATTAGATGCTTCTATGTTCTCAGTAGTAGATGGTCTATCATCCATCACTATCGGTGTGGTTCTTTTTGTCGCTGTGTCAATGCTGTCGCCCGAAAGCACTATAACCGCAGGACTAGTCGTAGCCTTTGTTCAGTATATCCAGCAAATCT
>JANQHA010000298.1 GCA_028282865.1 Oligoflexales bacterium | reverse complement strand
TTTACCTGGTGACTCGAACCGATGGGGCATATCGGACAATCGATATCTTTGCCGATGTAGAGTTCCCCTGTGAGAGCAAATTTAAGGTAGTAAAGAGTGAAAATTATTTATCTTATACTACAACTGAAATACCCGAAGAATCTTCTCTAGCGTTGAAACTGCATAACACCTTCGGTAAGTGGGAATGCTATAAAAGCTCTAAGCCGGTAACTAAGAAAGTCCGGATCCGAGGTGTAAGAACTCTTCTGTCAGCGGAGAGAATTACAATTAATGATGTTAAAATGCCTAGTAATTCCAATTTTAAAGGGTCCCCCGACATAGATGTTGGTCGAGACTATGCTGCGAGTGAATTAGAGATTAAGAGAGTTATGCTGACGCAAACTCGATTTATTGAACCGAACCCGAACGGAAGAGGTGTGCTGTATTCCTGGATAGCAAGGGTCTCTGCACATGCGATCTTTGCCGACCAATGCCTTATTCCTGGAGTATTTGATCTATTTAATGTTCCAGCACATCAAGATAAAAGGCTTGTGTATAAGGTCTTTCGCCGTAAGATTGCGGATAGAAAAAATTGTAAAGGTAAACTGGTACCTATCAAGGTCAGAGTTAACATCGAATATCCTGCAAAAGTAGATGGGAAGAAGTTAGATGCTATTGTTAACGGAGTTTCGGCAAAATCTGGGAATTGATAAAAGTACAGTTTTTAGAGCCTCATCTGAGACTCCTTATTCAAAAAAGCAGCCGGGCAGTTGAATAAACACAGGACGCGCGACGTAGTATATTCTAATTTTTCTAGTCTTATTAAGATGTTACACTGATCCTTGAAAATTGAAAATACCATTTACAATTTTCATTACAACAAAGAAGCAGTTGAATGCAAACAGAGAGGACGTCCCTCTAAAGTGAAAAAAACTAGCCTAGAAAGTCCCCTGACCAAAGATCTCGTCACGCTGTTCGGGCAACTGCCTCTATAAAAAAAGTGATAGATGACTCATTTTATTATGCCTACTCATAAACCACCATATCACTTGCCTGGTACAAAGTATCAATAAAAGGCTGGTACTTTGTGCAGACTACTTTGCGCTTGACCTTAAGAGTCGGAGTTAGCGTACCGTCTGCAACTGAAAATCCGGTGCTAAGAATCCCGACACGTTTAATCGACTCATGATTAGCCAAGTCGACATTAATTGAGGAAATATGAGTTTTGATAAGTTCGTCAAAATTTTCTCCGACACTATTTTCCTCAGTTTCCAGGCTTATAAGAGCTATACAGTATTTTTGATTGTCGCCAATCACCATTGCATCATCGATGCCTGGAAGGCTTTTCAACCTGTCTTCAATAGGAACTGGAGCCACGTATTTACCTGTTGAAGTTTTTAATAGTTCCTTTTTTCTACCAACAATCCGTAAATAGCCATCATCATCTAGCTTTCCCAAGTCTCCGGTGTTAAACCATCCATCAGAGCTCAGAACTTCGCGACTCGCTTCATCGTTCTTATAATAGCCCTTGAACATCCATGGGGCTCGAAATAAGATTTCACCATCAGAAGCAATTCTTATCTCATTGCCGATAAAGGCCTGACCACAGCTGCCCATAACAATTTTTTTGTCATTGTGAAACACTCCCAAGCACAGATTTTCCGTAAGGCCATAAACCTCTCTTATAATAAGACCAAAAGAGGCAAAAAAGCCGAGCACCTCCGACCTGGTTGGGGCAGAACCTGTGAGAAGCAGCTTTACGCGGTCGAGACCAAGCTTCTTTCTAAGCGCGTTTCCAACTAAAGTATTCGAAAGTTTTATAAACATATGCTGATCCATACCAAAAAAAACTTCGTCACCTCTAATCCTGACGCTTCCTAACTTTTTCGCAAAGGCAAATAACAATCGTTTAGCTAGCGGAGCTCTCATGAGCTGAGCCTGAATCTTCTCATACATCTTCTCCCAAAGTCTTGGGACACAAAGTAAAATCGTAGGTCGGCAATGCACTAAATCTTCTGCTAAGTTTGCCACGGATCTCGCAAAAGAGACTTCGCAACCAGTATAGATCGAACTCAATTGAATCAAAACCCGCTCGGCGACATGACTAAGAGGTAGAAAAGAGAAAAACCTCTCATCACCCCTTTCTATCGTTACCGATTTCATAACGACTCTAGCTGCCTTATCAAAGTTACCGTGGGTGTGGACAACCCCCTTTGGAGATCCAGTGGTGCCGGAAGTATAAATAATGGTCGCGATATCGTCTTCGTGAATCGGTGCTGGCTTGAAGCCGTCCCCACGCTCGGTCGCCAGAATATCACTAAGATTTCTAGACGGAACGCCCATGAAAGAGTCACCTGTTTGACTCGACTTATCAAAAAAAATAATTTTTTCTAGCTTAGTTTCATCGATCATTTTTGCGCGGTCGACATGATCCACTAAAAATATTTTTGCCCCCGAATGCTCGGTTATATACTGCACATCCTTTTTTGAAGACGTCGCGTAAATCGGAATAGAAACAGCACCCAAAGCCAGAACTGCCATATCACCGATCATCCATTCCGGCCTATTAGCTGAAAAAATAGCTACCCGGTCACCGGGCCCTACACCTTCTTTGCTTAACCAGGTCGCCAATATAGACACTTGACGATGATACTCACGCCAGTTCATCGAAACCCAGTTGTTTTCGGTAGTACTAAAGTAATAAAATGATCGATCGTCAGGATACTCGCGGCACTGCTTGAAAAATTCACTTACCAAGTTGTCAGTAGTCAACAGAACTTCCCCCAGAATGATGAATATTCTTCGAAGATACTTTTAGCACAGAATTATTAGGAGTGCACTATACGGAATATATTAAACTTGGCAAATAAATCTACATCGATGAGGAGATTGCTGCCGCGCCAAAAAGAGCCTTAAGGTCCTGATCATTAAAGGTAATTCCAGCTCCAAAGAAGTAGTTAGATTTCTGAAATTTAGAGGTATCTCCTCGGGTTTCGTACTTGGTCGGATCATCGATTCCGGCCATAAGGTAGATATGATCAAAAAATAGAATGCTGGTGTAGGCTTTGAGGTGTGCGACCCGCCTGATATCATTTTGCTTAGTCTTCCAGTCCCAAGCCTCAACCGTAAATCTAAGCCGGTCCCTAAACAAGAAAAAGTCCGAAGCAAAAC
>JANQHA010000169.1 GCA_028282865.1 Oligoflexales bacterium | reverse complement strand
GCAACTTTAGCGATCATCATTGGTCCCCCAAGAGCCTTGAGAGGAACATCACCAGTGATTAGACGGCCTAAGGTTTTAGTCAGGAATGTCGTCTGAGTTGCCGTCTCGGTTACGCCGTACCAAATCCCTGAAGCCAATGTTTCATGCTTTTCTATCCAAGGTTCTGGCTCAATTAAATGCCCCATATAACTAGTAGGCAATATATATATAACTTTTTTCCCAGAGGGTAGTTGCCGTTCAAACTCTTGCAGCGAAACATCCACCTCAACCTTTTGGTAGCCTCGTTGAACAGTAAGTTTCACTGTGGGTTCGGTATTCTCACTTTGAAGTTCAGCGAGCTTAAATATTTCATCCAGCTCTACCGACTTCCATTTCAGCAAACGATCACCTCGACGCAACGAGCTAACCTCCGGCTTATCAAGCACTAGCTGCGCGTCAGTTAAACCAAGTTCAGCGAAGCTCTTTGAAGCCGCCAAATTTAACTCTACCTCACTCTCATCGCTAGAATTTGAGCCATTACCGACGTTCGATGCGTCCTGTTTTCTAAGAAACACCGTTCGTTTATCTGAACTCACTGCATCCTCTAGCAGCCTAGCTAAGTCGTACCAATAGGAAATAGGAACCCAGCTATCACCCTCTTTGATCGCGGTTATTTTATCACCAGTTTTTATCCCAGCTTTAGCGGCAGGAGACAGCTCAGCTGTAACTGCGACTACGCTCGGCAAAACTCCATTAGCAATACCGGCACGACCAACTTTCACTTCGTTCCCCATCAAGTCACGTCCCTCGACAGCATCAGGTCTTAACTTAATACTTGCTTTCTTACCTGAGCGTTCAACGACGACATCAAGAGGCATAAGAGCTGACTTAGATATCAGTTTCCTCATGTCTTGCCAGTCCGTTATCACTTTGCCATCAATTGAAACCACTTTATCCATAAACTCAAAGCCCGCTTTATCAGCGGCGCTGCCTTTTTGTATCGTACCAATTACGGCTGGCGCATGAGGTATTCCGTTCATGCCTAAAATCACATAGGCGACAAATGCTAAAATTATATTAGCGATCGGTCCAGCGGATACAGTGGCCATTCGCTTGGGTAAAGATGCATCACGAAATGCGATGCCGCTTGCTTCTTCTGGAACTTTCTCGGTAGCGGTCATGCCATAAAACTTCACAAAGCCACCAAGTGGTATCCAACTTAATTGGTACTTAACGCCTCGAAATCTAAAACCGACAATTTGTGGACCAAAACCGATCGAAAAGATGTCAACTGCAATTCCACAAAGCCGACCTACGATAAAATGACCGGCCTCATGAAAAAAAACCAACATTCCTAATAATACAATGACCGCGGGAATCGGATGAGAAATCAAATCCATAACTTCACCTCAAATAAGTTAAATCGCAGCATAAAGAATAGCCCAAACGACTGGCGCAGCAAAAACTAGCCCATCGACACGATCCAAAACACCCCCATGCCCCGGAAAAATCCCCCCCGAGTCTTTTACTAGGGAAAATCTTTTAAGAGTCGACTCAACCAGGTCCCCAAGCTGCCCAGCGACCCCGCCAGCCAAGCTGCAGTATAACACAATTTCATGAGAAGCTAACGAGAAGCCCCAGAAGGCATTAATTAAAAAACCTCCCAGCACACTACCAAAAAGGCCTGCAACAGCTCCTTCACGGGTCTTTTTAGGAGACATATGAGGAGCCAGCTTGTGCTTACCAAAGAAACGCCCGCCAAAATATGCTCCGGTGTCCCCTCCCCAAACGATCGCAAGAAGCAAGATAACGTAACGAGAACCACTTCCGATCAATTGAAGCTCCCAGACTATGAGCCATGGCAAAGACCCATAACAGATACATAATAAATAGCCCAAAATCCGGGCCATCGCTGATTCGATGCGCTTGGATGAAAAAGCTCCGATAAGGATAACTGCCAAAACTCCTAAGACCATAGCAGCGCGAGTCGCTGTGCCCTCAGAAAAAGCTGAAAATCCGAAAAGCAGCACGCCCAAAGCTGTACATAGATAAATGCCCTTATTAACCGGGGGCTTGAGCTCCTGGTGATCGGAGGCCAGCTCAGAAAAAATTTGATCCAAACGGGGTAAAATCATAGAAGCAGACTCATAGGTTGAAAAGCCGACAATCACCATAAATACTAAAATAATAGCCCAGTGAGGCCCGTAAGAAAGAAGCATCAGCAACAAAGGCAGGGAAACAAGTGCAGTGAGAACTCTTTGCTTAAGCATTTTTAAAAACCTTAGGCCAAACTATTAGTTGATTCGACAGCTACTTCGGAGGAATAGGAACCCTCGACGCCACCGCTAGTTAATTGTTCGCCAGTTTTGCCAAACCGACGTTGACGAGACTGGTATTCGATCACTGCCTCGGTAAATTGATCGCTTCGGAAGTCTGGCCAATAAACTGGGGTAAAAACAATCTCAGCATATGCGAGCTGCCAGAGTAAAAAGTTAGAAACCCTGCACTCTCCACTGGTACGGATCAATAGATCGAGCGGCGGGTATTTAGAAGTCTGAAGATGTGCAGAAAACATATTATTATCGATATCTTCTAAACTTATGTAACCATCTTTAACACTGGCAGCAATATTCCGACAAGCATCAGTGATCTCACTTTGTGCGCCATAGCTAAGTGCCAAAACTAACTTCATTCCGGTATTGCCACTTAAATCGCGGATGACTTCTCGCAAAATTTTTTGATTGGACTTGGGAAGCTGCTTAGTATCGCCGATGGTCTCCAAACATACACCCATCTCCATCAAACGATCTTTTTCTTTAATCAAGTAAGTATTTAAAAGTTTCATCAAAGCTTTAACTTCGAAATTAGGCCGTGCCCAATTCTCTTCGCTAAACGCAAACAGAGTTAATGCTTTTACACCTGCCTCTGCAGCTACTTCAACAATCTCACGAACCCGCTCTGCACCTTTACGGTGACCATAAACCCTCAAGTGACCTCGCTCGGTCGCCCACCGGCCGTTGCCATCCATAATAATCGCTACATGCCTTGGAATATTTTCGGGGTCTAATATAGGCCCTTTTACGTCTTTGATACCTAGATCCTCTTCTCTATCGCTTTTTATTCAAGACGCCCATAATATAGAGGATCTGAGCTGATTAAAATAGAGGAATTGGCGAAGCAAACGAGCCTGGTAAATTTTGAATTAAATTCAATAAATACAGAGGGTTAAATTGAAAGGCAGCACAAAAGACTCCATCAGAACAGAGCTGATAAGCCTGCGGGCACAGATCCCAGCAAAGGTTTTGGCAAAAAAAAACCAAATGATTATCGAGGTTTTGTCTAATTGGTTGGCTCAAAACACCTGGAAAGAAGTGCTCGCATTCAGGTCTTTCCGCAACGAGCCGGATCTGGATTTGCTATTAAAAAGCTTAGCCGGATCTCGGACTTATTTACCCGTTATGAACCCGCAACTTCGGACTATGAATTTCCACCCGTGGAAGCATGGTGAAGCATTAGAGCAAAATAAATATGGCATTGAAGAGCCGAAGCCGGATGACTCGGGTTCTGCAAAGCCCAATCGAGAGGCCATCATCATCGTCCCCTGCGTCGCGTGCGCGCCTGACGGCACGAGACTCGGATACGGTGGAGGTTATTACGATCGCTACCTCGACAGGTACCCAGATGCAAAAAGCATTGGAGTCGTTTTTTCGGAGTACTTAGTAGAGGGGCTACCCTCGGAGGCACATGATAGAAAATTAGACTATATCGCTACAGAACATAGCGTAACTCGAAGAGTCGTTAATAACCAAGCATAGTGAGCGTCAAAGTTTTTGCATACATTTAGGACTGGATAAAAGAAAGCACCGATACAAAATCGGTGCCCCAAGTACATCTCAAACAATTAAAAACTAAAATGTCACAGCGACTGGAATTGCTGAACAACATATCCATCTATAAGCAGCTTCGCTCCTACACTGATACTCATAATCTTCACCTGGAAGAGGAGGGTCTCGCACGAATTCGCAATCGGTGATCTGGCTATTAATATTAACGCCTAGAACATGACCGGCGGGGCAAGGGCCTATGTCAAACTCTACATTAGCTGGGATATTTTCTAAGGCAGTAGCTCTCGCTTCGGCTAAGGTATCTTTAGGATAACTACCATAGTAACCAGGTTGTAGATAACCCTGGCCATATCCGCCTCCATTATAGATCGATCCTGCCTCACATTGAGGCCACTCGGGGTACTCCGCGGGCGGTGGATCCCTCCGGGTTTTCGAGTCTGCGTTTGCCGTCAAAGTAGAGATCACAACCATCGTGACTCCCGCTACTAAGACCGTTAAAAAAGATGCTTTCATACCAACTCCTTGTAAAAAATGAAATCTAGCTTTCAAAAAAACACCGATACAAAATCGGTGCCTCAAGTACATCTCAAACAATTAAAAACTAAAATGTTACAGCGACCGGAACTGGTGAACAACATATCCACCTATAAGCGGCTTCGCTCCTACATTCATACTGAGGATCTTCACCTGGGATAGGAGGGTCCGGGAAGAATTCGCAATCGGTGATTTGGCTATTAATATTTACTCCTAGGACGTGACCAGTGGGACAAGGGCCTATGTCAAACTCGACGTTAGCTGGGATATTGTTTAACGCAGTAGCTTTCGCTTCGGCTAAGGTATCCATAGGGAAACTGCCGTAGTAACCAGGTTGTAAATAACCTTGACCAGAACCGCCCCCATTATAGACCGATCCAGCTTCACATACAGGCCACTCGGGGTACTCCGCTGGCGGTGGATCCCTTCGGGTTTTTGAGTCTGCGTTTGCCGTCAAAGTAGAGATCACAAACATCGTGACTCCCGCTACTAAGACGGTTAAAAAAGATGCTTTCATACCAACTCCTTGTAAAAAATGAAAACGAACAAAAGTGAACAGAAGTTAGATTATACGTACTAGAAATATAGTTCACAATATGGAAGGATAATTTTTACAACTAACTGATTTCTGAGAGCTTAATGCTATTTATATTTTATTTCACAAAAATATTTTTACTGATTATCAGGCAAGTCGTTACAGTTTTTTAATTACAAAACAAACTTCAATCAAGAAGAAGACTCAAAGATGGAAAGGTTTCTCTAAATTCTTGGAAATTAGTTTTTATTTATATGAGTATACTTAAAACACTTACTTTTCGAGGCAGTTAAATTTGTTGGACTCGCTTTCAAATTGAAGCCCACTCCCTAAATATTCAAATCCAAAATCGACTATTTTAAATTCTTCGGGAAGGTCTACAACTCTACGTTCCTTTAAAATCGGAAATCTAACTACTGCTACATCGGGAACTTTATTCAACCCAGAGTCTCTTGTCAGAGCCGCAACTCCAAGCTGTTCAGAGATTTGATAAATATTAAGAGTTTTTTTATCTGCTTTTTCATCAATATGACAGGTTCCTAGATGCGTTGCCTTTGTTGCTGATTGAACCATTCGAGCTTCCAGTACAGAACTACGTTCAGTAAGCTTAGCAGAATCATTAACCTTTCTGTTGCAGGAAAATATTAATAAAACCAATACAGGTAACCAAATGATATTACGATAATTACTCATAGTCATCCTCGCTAGCTAATATCTAAATATTTAATCATAAAGTTAGCACTATCAAAAGAAAAATATCTATTATAGCTAGTAAGTTTGACAGTCTTATAACTACTAAGGTAATGCCTATGAACATTCAAACAACCGGATCAAAAAGTAACCCCCCAATGGTATTCATTCATGGCTGGCCCGACTCTGCCGACCTTTGGTTTCATCAAGTATCTCATTTTTCCCAGAACTATTTCTGTGTATGTATCACCTTGCCTCAATACGGCGATGATAAGAGTTCAGGTTGGGGTCTTGATTTCCCAGAGTTGGCAAACACAATTGTAGCAGAGGTCAAAAATCTACTTGGTGATCCAAATAGAAAAGTTATCTTGATTGGCCATGATTGGGGTGCTTTCATAGCCTACCGGATTGAGCATGATTACCCTGAATGGATAGATAAGTTTGTCACTATGGATGTAGGTGGACACCTAAAACCGACAAACTTAGGCCACAAGCTATTTCTAGTAAGTTACCAGTGGTATCTAGTATTTGCTTTTTTATTAGGTAAACTAATTCCTTTTATAGGAAATGCGTTAAGCCAACAACTTGCTTGCGCAGCAAAGGCGCCGGAGGCAAACAAGGCCACATCCGAAATGAACTACCTTTACCTCTATTTCTGGAGAGCAGTTCTTTTCAGGCAATATCGAAACCGATTACTAACAAGCTATAAGCCTAAACGACCACTGCTTTATCTTTATGGTGTTCAGAAGAAGTATGCCTTTCATTCACCGAAATGGGAATCGCTTCTAGAAAAACTACCAAAGTGTTCAGTGGTAGCTATGGAGAAATCCGACCATTGGCTCATGGTCAGAGAGCCTGAGCAAACCAATAAAGTTATAGAAGATTGGTTGGCTGATGGTTCATACAAAGGGCTAGTCTAATGACTGCAGCCAAAGATCCACAGGGGTTTCTTTATAGTCTTTTAATCTGGGGTCCATCATATTTGTAATAGGACCAGTTATAATTCCAGGAATAGACGGCAAGCCAGTCCAAGTTTGATAATCCTCTGCAGGAAGTGACTTTACAATAATAGTTGAGTTTGCTTTTGAGCCGCCAAATGTCTTATTAAGCCAAGGTTCGGCATGGATGAGAACCGGTTTAGTCGTAAAATCGAAGTCATAAATAAGGCCCTTTTTTTCCAGAACAACGTGATAGCTCCAATGGGAGGTTTTAGTTCTAGGAGATACCGGTTTTAGGTTCTTGGTTTTGTCAT
>JANQHA010000100.1 GCA_028282865.1 Oligoflexales bacterium | reverse complement strand
AGGTAAAGGTTGCTGGCAGCAAGCTATGGAAACGAGCCGGCGGAGATGTTGAATTCAGCTTGTATGATTAATTGAGGAAGTTATGAGTAAGCTCAAACTGTTAGAATATCAGAGGTCCAACTACGCCAAGGTCAAGGTGCGCGGTAAAGATAGACCTTCGTATGTTCGTCTGCCAGTGCTAGTTGGTTCGTCTCCCCAATGTGACGTTATCATACATTCAGATGTCGTGATGCCAGTTGCTAAAGTCGTTTATAACGATGGTCTCAATCTAAAGGTATTTGACTTAAAGACTAAAAATTTTCAGACCTGCGAATCTCTTGGCTCGTATGGGGTTCAATTCTCCGGGCCATTCCTTTCTAAAGTCATGGATAAAAACCCATTTATCAGAAGAATTTATGAGCTCCTAGCCTGTGAACAGAGGTGGTTTCGGTCTCTACCAGTTGTCTTGCAGTCAGTTTTTGGTCAGCGCCTTGGTCAACCCTTTCGAATGGCTGTCTGGGTTATAGCGATAATTACCTTAGCATACTTTGGCCTATCGAATAATGAGGCCCCAGTCGTTGACAAATCGAATGATTTGGTTCCCGTTAAATATGAGACCGTTTTCTCTCAGAACATAGGATCTTTACCGGGATTTCGTGCTTATAGACACGGAGCTACATTCGCGGTCACGATTCCAGAAGATAAGATTGGAGCACCCCATGTATTTCATATGAGACTTAGTTATCTTGATAGTGCAGGGGAGCTTGTAGCTGAGGTAGAGGGGCAGAAGGTTTTCGAATCGGAAGTTGACGCTACTTGTCTAAGGCAGGGCTGTGATCAAGAGTTTGTAATTCCAGCGGATCTTGTAAAAGCGAGCCCTTTGATTGTAAAAATTATTCATCAAAAGCCTGGTAGTGATTATCTCATTTCAGATATTTTAGCGATGTCCATGCGTCCATTGACAGAAAATGAGTGGTTCATCGTGAGGCAGCAATATCAGAGAGCTAAGCGCTTTTTTGGCGAGCGGCTAATAGCTCGAGAAAATGTTTTTATGGCACAGACTGAATTGCAAAAGATTACGACATTTATGTCAAATAGGACTGGTTCGACGGAATTTAAAATGAGCGCTAAAAGCCTTCTAAAAGAGGTTAATGCCTATATTGAATCTGAGACAGAAGAAGTATGGTTTGAAGCTAGAAAAGGTATAAAGCTAAGAGATTTCGATTTGGCTATGAAGAAGCTACAGCTGTTAAAAGAGTATTTTGTGCGGCCGTCTGACCCGCAGTACTCGCAATTGCTTAGACTGATCGAATACGTTAAGGAGGCGAAAAAATGATGAAATGGAAAAAGTCTCCATCACCGATACTTGTGGTGAATAACTCAGCTAGAGTGATCTCGTTAGAGTCTTGGGACGTTGATGCATCGATCGGTGTTGGAGAACCTTCCCATATTATTGGCGGGTTGCGAATGATCCTATCCACGAGCGGAAGAGAGGTGCTGCTGGAAGTTTGTGATGTAAATGTGCACTTAGTTGTGAGAG
>JANQHA010000670.1 GCA_028282865.1 Oligoflexales bacterium | reverse complement strand
ATTAGCAGGGTGAAAAAAAAAGGATCTCTGATTGGAAGGTTATTTCGAAGATAGACCTACAAATAATACTTCACGCTGAAAGATTTAATTAAGCCTCAGACTTTTCGTCACTTGGATCTGGTGGAAACCACTTTAGCAAAGCTGCCGAAATCTCCCGGGCTTGTTTAGCGGAGGAAATATTAAATTTGCTTTGCTGTCGATAAGAGCCGCTACGCTTTTGGTACCTTCGAATAGATACGCGCTGCTGACCATATTCACCAGTTTTCTTATCCATCTCTTCAAAAAGGAACATAATGGTAGTCCAGCTACCGCGCGTAAGTACATTTTTATCGACTTGCTTAATAATAAGCCTATCATCTTCAACATACTCGATGCTTAAATCATCTATGTTTTCAGCCAAAACTAACTCTCATTTATTTTAACGTTTAGAGAACTGGAACCGTGCCCTAGCACCACGCTGGCCATATAGCTTACGCTCTTTTTTACGTGCATCCCGGGTAATTAGGCCATTCGCTTTAAGGGTCGCTCGATACTCTGGGTCCTTTTCAGAAAGCACCCGAGAAATAGCATGGCGTATAGCACCAGCTTGGCCAGACAGTCCGCCACCAACAACGTTAACGTTGATATCCCATTTATCGACGTTAGCAGTTAGCTCCAATGGCTGCATAACCACCATTTTGGAAGTCGCCCGAATATAGTAGTCATCCAAAGATCTTTTATTTACCGTTATATTGCCAGTTCCTGGTTTCATATAAACCCTGGCTACAGCAGTTTTTCGTTTGCCTACAGCATGAAGCGATTTTGTTTTCGAAGCAGCCATCAACTATTCCCTTTCGAAGCGATACGATCACCAATGGGTTCAGGATTCTGAGCACTATGGGGGTGGTCTGATCCTGCATATATTTTTAAATTTTTAATAACTTTACGACCGAGCTTGTTCTTTGGCAGCATACCTTTAACCGCCGTTCGAATAATTCGATCAGGGTGCTTAGCCAAAACTTCTTCAGCACGTGCCGCCTTAATGCCACCAATAAATCCCGTATGCCAATAATAAACCTTATCGAGCAGCTTATTACCGCTAAACTTGACCTGCTCAGCATTAATGACCACAACATTGTCACCACAATCTAAATGTCTTACGAAGCTAGGCTTGTGTTTACCACGAAGAACTCTAGCTATTTCAGTCGAAAGCCTACCTACGGTTTGACCGGAAGCATCTACCAACAACCATTTTTTCTTGATATCTGATGGTGTTACACTGGCTGTTTTCATATGACAAGCACTCCAATAATCTTAATAAGCCCTTTTTGGACGAGGACGGCACTATAGCCGAACCCTGTGGAAAATTTCAACAAAAATCCGGTCAAATAGTTAAAAGCTGATCTGGCCGGGCGTTCTAGGGAAGGGAATGACATCTCGAATATTATCCATCCCGGTCACAAACTGCACCAAACGCTCGAAACCAGCCCCAAAGCCCGCATGCGGCGCGGAACCGTACCTGCGCAGCTCGTTGTACCACCATAGCTCCTGCTCGACCTCTGGGTTCCCTGACATTCTGGCTTTCAAGACCTCCAAACGATCTTCGCGCTGGCTGCCCCCTATAATTTCCCCTACCCTCGGAACCAAAACATCCATCGCCCTTACAGTCTTATCATCATCGTTCAGCTTCATATAAAAAGCTTTGATGCCCTTAGGGTAATCAGTTAAAATCACAGGACATTTATACACCTGTTCACATAAATAGCGCTCGTGTTCTGACTGTAAATCTAGGCCCCATTCGACCGGAAACTCAAACTTCGCCGAGCTTTTAGCGAGCTCGTCTATCGCATCTGAATAAGTCATTCTAACAAAGTCAGACTCGACCAACCCCTCCAGGGCCGCAGCGCTAACATTCTTGTAATGCTTTTCAAAAAAAGCAGTCTCATCGGGGCACCTTTCAATCACACCTTTAAATAAATACTTTAAAAAGCCCTCAGCCAGGTCCATATCGTCCTCTAAGTCCGCGAAAGCCATTTCTGGCTCAATCATCCAAAACTCAGCCAAGTGCCTACTAGTATTTGAGTTTTCAGCTCTAAAGG
>JANQHA010000634.1 GCA_028282865.1 Oligoflexales bacterium | reverse complement strand
CTCAGGAGAAGGTATGCCTACTTTTACAAGCATATCAATTGCTTTAGAACGTGCGTCGCTCTTCGATATATTTTGATGCTGACAAATCACATCAGTCATTTGATTTCCGACGCGAAAAACTGGGTTTAATGCCGTCATGGGTTCCTGGAATATCATAGAAATATTTTTACCACGTATCTTACGGTAGCCTGACTCGGAAAGGCCAACAAGTTCCTGACCATTGTATTTAATACTACCGTCAACAATACGACCTGGCGGTGACGGGATAAGGCCTAAAATTGCCAAAGAACTAACAGATTTCCCGCAACCAGACTCACCGACGATACCAACGGTTTCGCCTGGATAGATATTGTAGCTCACGTCGTTTATCGCTCTTACAACGCCTTTGTCGGTCTTAAACTCGACCGCAAGGTTTTTCACACTTAAAAGTGGTTCACGATCGCTCATTTACTGAACCTTCTTAGGATCTAGTGCATCCTGCAACGAATCCGAAAACATATTAAAAGCCAACACCAAAACAAACATAAATCCAGAAGCAGCAAGAAAGTTTTCAAAAATCCCCGAAGCCACTTCGGAAGATGCCTCTGAAATCATCAGCCCCCAACTAATACCGTCTTTCACGCCAAGCCCGAGGAAGCTTAAAACCACCTCGCTTTTTATCGCAGTTACAAACAGCAATGAGGCTTGGACTAAAATAATATGAGTCGTATTAGGGAGCAAGTGCCGAAAGATAATCTTGCCACGATGGACACCGATCGCTCTCGCAGCCTCGATAAATTCGTAATTTTTAAGCTTAATAACTTCACCACGCACCAACCTAGCAGTACCCGTCCAAAAAGTTGAAATCATCGCGATATGCATCGCAAAAGGATTTTCCTGCAATGCAAAAGCTACCGCCGCAACAAAGAGATAAAAAGGAATGCACTCCAGACAACCAAATATCCATAATAAGATTTCGTCGATCCAACTACCGGAATAAAATCCCGATACAGCGCCAGTCGCGCCGCCAAGAAAAGACGAAATAACCGCAACAACCAGACCAACCTCAAATGCTGTCTTGGTGCTAAAAATTACTCGCTGAAAAATATCTTGTCCATTGACATTAGTGCCAAACCAGTGGTTTGCAGACGCTGGCATCCTACCATCTGTCAGAAGTTCATCCCACTCCGTGGCAACCAAACCGCCCCAAACTAGTAAAGCGATCACAAAATAGGCTAGCACCACTAAAAGGGATGCCATGCCAAGCTTATCCTGGCGAAATTTCTTAAACGCCTTAAGCCAAAGCGATTCACGCTTAGGTAATTCCCGCAAAAGTGCTTTTCCATTCCTTGACAACCTCAAAGCTCCTTAAGTCAGAGAAATCCGCGGATCAACAGCCCGGTACATAATATCAATCGTTGTTAAAACCCCAACATACATAACAGCAGTCAACGCAACCACCGCCTTTAGAATCGGTTGGTCGCCCGATGTGATGGCATCGAAGGTCACCAGACCCACACCTGGAATACCAAAATAACTCTCAATTAACAGACTGCCTCCGATAACAATAAAAGGAATGGTAAAAACCACCCGGGTAATAATAGGGATCAGACTATTTTTTAAAATATGCTTAACGAATAATTTAACCGGAGGGCAACCAAAGGCTTTGGCAGTTCGCACATGATCACGAAGCGTTTCCTCTACAATCACCGCCCGGTAAAACCTGGTATTATACCCAAGCGCCACAAACATCGTTGCAAGAGTAGGGACCGTTACATAACTGAGGTAATCCCCAAGCGACTGGATATCCCAGCCTTGAACGGGAAACCAACCTAAACCATAACTCGAGCACAACACGATTTGAAATGCGATAATTACGATGAGGATGCTGATGCTCATCCCCACTACCGCTAAAGCCATAATGGTTTTATCTGGCCAGCTAGACCGATAAAAAGCGGCAAATAATGCTAGTAATACTCCAAGTATATTTCCCAATACAAAGCCTGGAATCTGCAGAGCAAGGGTTACAGGAATCGCCTTTGAAAGGATCGATTCAACCTTTTCCCCAGTAGAGTCAGAGTGGCCAAAATTTAAGGTAGCAATTTCTTTCAGGTACTCAACATAACGGACTGCAAAAGGGCGGTCATAGCCTAACTGATGGCGCACCTCCTTAATGTCTTCTTCGGTTGGGTTCTTACCCAAAAGTTCGTAAGTCTTATCCGGTCCAAAGTAAACCATGAGAACAAAACTTATTAGGGTCACCCCTAATACTAATGGGACCCCGTAACATAACTTGCGAAAACAATAAAAAACAATATCCACAGCGGGTGGTACCTAGTATTAGTTTATATCAACGTACTTAAAGACATTACTCACAATATCGCGCTGAGGCCACATGGCGACGTTCTTATGCCAGACATATACCCTTGTGCGAGAAAACCCACTGACCGAGACACAATCGTCTATCACCATCTTATTAAGTTTTTTGTAGAGCTCAGTACGCTCTTTACTTGGCATCATCTGACTCGCTTTAACGAAAAGCTTATCGTACTCAGGATTAGAGTAGTTTGCATTATTTGATCCTGGCGAGGCGTTAGGGCCGTAATAAAGTCCCAGAGTATTTTCAGCGTCAGGATAATCTAACCCCCACCCCATCGGAATCATATCTGTTTTTCGGTGTTTAATCGCCCGACTAAAATCACCGAAGGTCGCGTATGATTTATAGCGGATTTTTGACTTAGGATAACCAATCTTAACCAAATTGCCTCGAAACTGCTCGAAAAACTGCTTAGAACGGACGCTCGCCATAGATGGATAGGTCAATTTAGGTAAATTCTTTTTATTCCAACCGTGCTTTTTAAGTAGCTCCTTAGCGCCCGGAATGTCCTGGGTAATCGACTCCTTAGATAAGGTCTCATCAAAACCATCGACACCGGGAGGTATCACGCCGGGATAAGCATCTCCGACGCCAATATAAAATCTTTTAATTCTTTGTGGCCAACTAAAGGATTTTCGTATGGCACAACGAAGGGCTTTATTGGCAGCGTCTTGCTTCGGATCCTTAGAGTGCCCTAGTTTAGGATGGTCCATATTGAAGTTATTAAAAACAAAACCGGCTTCGGTGGCAACGCGGTAGTTATACTTCTTTGCATAAGCAGGTTTTAGCTTGATAGGATGTTTTGACTGCAACACTTGGTCGATATATTCATTTTGAAGCACGGTCCACACGACTTCGTTGCCCTTGGTAAAAGAGTTCCACCTTGGCACGACATTATTCATCCAGTTGACTTCCACTCTATCGACAATCGGTAACTTTTTACCTTTCAGCTTACCAATACCGGTCATCCCATGAACCTTA